>SLGN01000444.1 GCA_007123695.1 Verrucomicrobiales bacterium | reverse complement strand
TTAGGCTTTAGGCTTTAGGCTTTAGGCTTTAGACTGCGTCCGCCCCACCAAAAAGATGCTCCTCCTCATCACCAACCGCGGCCCCGACGCGACCGATCTCGGGCACCTGCTGCACAAGCACCCGGCCCGGGTCCATGAATCCGCGCTCGCCTTCGGCACGGCCCGCGTTTTCTACCCGGCGGCCGGGCCGGAGGAATGCACCGCCGCGCTCGCCGTGGAAGTCGATCCCGTCGGCCTCGTCCGCTCCGTCGGCGCCCGGCAGGGCGGCTGGGCGCTGGGGCAGTATGTGAACGACCGCCCTTACGCCGCTTCGTCCTTCCTCTCGGTGGCGATCTCGCGGGTGCTCGGGACCGCCCTGAACGGCCGCTGCGCGAAGCGTCCCGAGCTGGTCGACAAGCCGCTTGAGCTCGAGGCCCGGCTGCCCGCCATCCAAGCGCCGGAGGGAGCGCCTGAGCGGCTCTTCGACCCGCTGGGCTACGAGGTCGAATGCCGCCGCCTGCCGCTCGATCCCGCCTTCCCCGAGTGGGGCGAGGGCCGCTGCTACGAGCTCCGCCTCCGCGCGACGCGACCGCTGCGGGAGCTGCTGCGGCACCTGTTCGTCCTCGTCCCAGCGCTCGACCGCGAGAAGCACTACTGGGTCGGCCCCGAGGAGTTGGAGAAGCTCCTCGCCAAAGGGGAAGGCTGGCTCGCTAGGCACCCCGAGCGCGACTGGATCGTGCGGCGCTACCTGTGGCGCCAACGAGGCCTCGCCAACGAAGCCATCGCCCGGCTCATCCCCGAAGACGACGGAGCGGATGCCGCCGAGGATGCCGAGGAGGAGGCGCAAGCAGAGCCCGCGACCGGTCGGCGCTCCCCGAGCCTGCACGACCAGCGTCTCGACGCGGTCGCCGAGCGGATCGCCGCGCTCGACCCCGAATCCGTCGTGGACCTCGGCTGCGGCGAGGGCAAGCTGCTGCTGCGCCTGCTCCGGCGCACCCGCATCCCGCGCCTCGTGGGGATGGACGTGTCCTCGCGCTCCTTGCAGTATCTCGAAAGTCGGCTCGAGCGGCTCCCGCCCGCCCAGCGTTCCCGCGTCGAGGTCCGGCACGGCTCCTTGATCTACCGCGACTCGCGCCTCGTCGGCCACGACGTCGCCGCCCTCGTCGAGGTCCTCGAGCATCTCGACCCCGACCGCCTCGAGGTGCTGGAAGAGGTCGTCTTCGCCCACGCCGCCCCGCGCCACGTCTTCGTCACCACGCCCAACCGCGAGTACAACGCGCTCTTCGAAACCCTTGAGCCCGGCGGGCTCCGGCACCGCGACCACCGTTTCGAGTGGACGCGGGCCGAATTCCAAGAGTGGGCCAAGCGAGTCGCCGCCGGACACGGCTACGAAGTCGCCGTCGAGCCCCTTGGCGAAGAGCACCCCGACCACGGCGCCCCGAGCCAAATGGCAGCGTTCCGCAGGACGGATTGAGGCCCCCAAATGAGAACTAACATTGCAGAATAACCGGTTATTTTGCAACATTGTGAACCCATGCCCCTCCGCCTCCCCGAGCTTTCCCTCGTCCTCCTCGTCGGCCCCTCGGGCTCGGGGAAGTCGACATTCGCTCGGCGCCATTTCCTCCCGACCGAGATCATCTCCTCGGACGCCTGCCGCGCCGCCGTCTGCGACGACGAGGGCGACCAGTCGGTGACGCCGCAGGCCTTCGAGCTGGTGCGCTTCCTGCTGCGCCAGCGCCTCGCCCTCGGGAAGCTGTGCGTCGTCGACGCCACGAACCTCGAGCGCGCCAAGCGGGCGGAGTTCGTCGCCCTCGCCCGCGAGTTCCACGTGCTGCCCGCGGCGATCGTCTTCGACATCGACGAAGCGGTTTGCGCGTCGCGCAACGCCGCGCGGCCCGACCGCGACTTCGGTCCCCACGTCGTCCGCCGCCAGAGAGCCGAGCTGCGTCGGGGCCTGCGCGGCATCAAAAAGGAGGGCTTCCGCTCTCTGACCGTCTTCCGCAGCCCCGAGGAGGCCGACGCGGTCGAGGGCGTCGCCCGCGAGCCGCTCTGGAACGACCGCAAGCTCGAGAGCGGCCCCTTCGACATCGTCGGCGACGTCCACGGCTGCCTCGCCGAGCTGCTGGATCTGCTCGACGCCCTCGGCTGGCAGGTGGAGGACGGCGTCGCCCGGCACCCCGCCGCCCGCCGCCTCGTCTTCGTCGGCGACCTCGTGGACCGCGGCCCCGACTCGCCCGGCGTGCTGCGCCTCGCGATGGCCTCCTGCGCCGCCGGCACCGCCCTCTGCGTGCCTGGCAACCACGACATGAAGCTCCTCCGCTGGCTCAACGGGCGGAAAGTGCAGCCCACCCACGGCCTCGACGGAACCATCGCCCAGCTCGAGGCCGACCCCATCGACCGCCGCGACCTCGCCGCCTTCCTCGACGGCCTCGTCAGCCACTACGTCTTCGACGGGGGGCGGCTCGTCGTCGCCCACGCCGGGCTGAAGGAGGAGATGCAGGGCCGCGGCTCCGGCAAAGTGCGCGAGTTTTGCCTCTACGGCGAAACCACCGGCGAGCGCGACGAGTTCGGCCTGCCCGAGCGGCTCGACTGGGCCCGCGACTACCGGGGCAAGGCTCTCGTCGTCCACGGCCACACCCCCTTTGCCGAGCCGCGCTGGCTCAACCACACCGTCAACATCGACACCGGCTGCGCCTTCGGCGGAAAGCTGACCGCCCTGCGCTACCCCGAGCTGGAGACCGTCTCGGTGCCCGCCCGCGCCACCTACGCCGAGCCCGCCCGCCCGCTGCGCGTCGAGACCGGGTCCACCTCGGGCCGCGACGCCCAGCTCGAGCACGACCGGCTCCTCGACCTCGCCGACCTGCTGGGCGGCGGGCGCGTCCACACCGCCCTGCGCCCCTCGATCACCGTCCGCGACGAGAACCTGCTCGCCGCTATCGAGGCGATGAGCCGCTTCGCGATCGACCCGCGCTGGCTCTTCTACCTGCCGCCCACGATGTCGCCCTGCGCCACCAGCGAGGCCGAAGGCTGGCTGGAGCGTCCCGAGGAGGCTATCGCCTACTACCGCGCCCAGGGCGTCGCCGCCGTCGTCTGCGAGGAGAAGCATATGGGCTCGCGCGCCGTGGCCGTCGTCTGCCGCGACCCGGAGAGCGCCGTGACCCGCTTCGGTCTCAGCCGCCCCTCGCGCGGCGTCGTCCACACCCGCACCGGGCGCCCTTTCTTCCCTGCCGACCGAGAGCTTGAGACCGCCCTGCTGGAGCGCCTCTCCGATGCCCTCGAAAGCGCTGGCCTCTGGGACGAGCTCGAGACCGGCTGGCTCTGCCTCGACTGCGAGCTGATGCCCTGGTCCGTGAAGGCTCGCGAGCTGCTCCAGAGCCAGTACGCCGCCGTCGGCGCCGCCGGGGAAGCCTACCTCGGCGCTCTCGACGAGGCGCTCGCCGCCGCCCTCGGCGCCGGCCATCTCGAGCCCGAGGCCACCTCCACGCTCGGCACCCTGCGCGCCGCCGCCGCCCCCGCCGCCGAGCGCCTCTCCCGCTACCGCGACGCCTACCGCCGCTACTGCTGGGGCGTGGCCGGGCTCGACGACCTGCGCTTGGCGCCCTTCCACTTCCTCGGCGGCGAAGGCCGTCTCTTCACCGACCGCGACCACGCCTGGCACATGGAGACGGCGTCCCGTCTGCACGCCGCCGAACCCGCGCTCTTCCCCCCGACCCGCTGGATCCGCGCCGATCTCGCAGACGAGGCGCAGTGCGCCGCCGCCGTCGGATGGTGGGAGGAGCTGACCGCCGCCGGAGGCGAGGGCATGGTCGTGAAGCCGCTCGACTTCGTCGCCCGCGGTCGGCACGGACTCGTCCAGCCCGCCGTGAAATGCCGCGGTCGCGACTACCTCCGCATCATCTACGGACCCGACTACGACGCCCCGGAGAACCTCGTCCGCCTGCGCCAGCGCGGTCTCGGCCACAAGCGCTCGATGGCCGAGCGCGAGTTCGCCCTCGGTCTCGAGGCGCTGGAGCGTTTCGTCGCCCGCAAGCCCTTGCGCGAGGTCCACCAGTGCGTCCTCGCCGTGCTCGCTCTCGAGAGCGAGCCGGTCGATCCGCGGCTGTGAGTCGCGCGGCAGAATTGATTTCGGCACCTCCGAAGCAGGAATCGAATCCCGCAATTGACCTCTCTCCAGCGCTCCGCTAGCCTGAGCGCCATGAAGTTGTCGAAGCGCGACGGAAGTCTCGGGACGGTCGCGTTCCGGTGGGTGGGGCTTTTTGCGGTCCTGCTGATTCTGGCCTCGTGCAGTGGCCCCGAGGCGCCGCCGGATTCCTCCGAGGATGCCGTCGCCGAGGTGGACGCCGGACACGCGCCTGGTGTCTACGCGCAGTTTTGCGCCGCCTGCCATGGCGAGTTCGGCGAGGGGAGGGAGGAACTTCACAGCCCTTCCATCACCGGGCTCCCGGCCTGGTATCTCGAGGAGCAGTTGCGGAAGTTCCGGGCCGGGCAGAGGGGCTTCCATCCCGACGACCTCCCCGGCCAGCAGATGCGGGCGGTGTCCATCGCCCTCGACGACGAGCAGATCGCCGAAGCGGTCGCGAGCATCGCCGCCATGCCGACGAGACCGACCGAGCCGCCGTCTCCGGGATTCGACCTCGAGCACGCTCGCTACCGCTACGCCAACGAATGCATGGAATGCCACCGCTACAACGGCATGGGCGAAGTCGCTTTCCGCAGTGCTCCACTCGTGACACTGAACCGCAGCTATCTGCGCCGCCAGTTGGAGAACTATCGCTCGGGTCGCCGCGGAGCCACGCCGGGAGATCTCTACGGCGCCAAGATGGTCGAAATCGCGGGACGACTCGACGACGACGAGATCGCGCTCTTCGTCGGCTATCTCGGCGCCCTCGCACACGGAGACGACCCGCGCCCGGCGAGGGAGCGGTAGTGGAGCGGTGGAGCGGTGGAGCGGTGGAGCGGTGGAGCGGTGGAGCGGTGGAGCGGTGGAGCGGTGGAGCGGTGGAGCGGTGGAGCGGTGGAGCGGTGGAG
>SLGN01000354.1 GCA_007123695.1 Verrucomicrobiales bacterium | reverse complement strand
TGGGGAGGAAAAGGGGCCAGGAAAAGGGGTCAGGAGGCGGGAGCGGGCCTTGGAGCGGGCGACAGACGGCGCTCCAGCTCGACGCGGGCGAGGTGGAAGGCGAGGGTCGACTCCGCGCCTTGGTTCTGGTTGATGTGGTCGCAGAGCAGGGCGTCGCGGCATCCGCCGGTGCCCTCGTCGTAGAGGGGGAGGCCGAGGTCGTTGCGGCCGAGGAACCACTCGAAGCAGCGCAGCGCGTGGTCGCTCCAGAGCGCGTCGCCGGTCAGGTCCCAGGCCGCCATGCAGGCGGAGACGGTGGCGTGCGCCTCGACCGGCTGCTGGTCGAAGCGCGCCTTCTCGCCGCCCTCGGTCCAGAAGCCGTGGCAGCCGATGGGGGAGAACTGGCCGGAGTCCCCGGTCTGGTGCTCGAGCAGCCACGAGAGGGCGCCGAGGCCGACCTCGACCTCCTCGGGCCGCCCCGAGACGATGAGGGCGTGCGGCAGCTTGGCGTTGTCGTAGGTGGCGATGCGCTCGAACCAGTTCCAGCCCGGCGAGGCGTTGGCGCGGTGGAGGGCGAGGAGCCGGGCGGCGAGGATGTCGCGCATCCCCGCCACCGCGCGGTCGCCGGAGAAGGCCCGCAGGTACTGGTGGATGGCGACGAGGGCGAAGGCCCAGGCCCGCGGCGAGCTGAAATGCTCCACCGGCCCCAGCCCGCGCTGGAAAAGCAGGGCCGAGAGGTTGCGGAAGCCCTCGTTGTCGGAGCGGCCCAAGGCGGTGCCGGCGGCCCAGAGGGCGCGGGCGTGGCTGTCCTCCGAGCCCTTGCTCTCGAGCCAGCGCCGTTCGTGGCTCATGAAGTTGCGGAAGCGCTGCGTGTTCGCGTCGAAGGCGTACCAGAGGAAGGCGAGGTAGGCGCTGGCGAGGCGGTCGAGCTCGGGGTCGGGACCGTAGCGCTCCTGGTGGAGGACGGTGTAGATGAAGGCGCGGGCGTTGTCGTCGGTGCAGTAGGCCTCGTGGTAGTTCGGAACGCTGTAGACGGCGTGCTGGAAGATGCCGGTGTGGTCGCTCATCCGGCGGAGGTGCTCGAGCTTCGGGGGCGGGACCTCATAGCGGGTTTCGCCGGTGCGGCGCTCGCGGGTGGGGGCCGAGGAGGGTTCACTGAGATTGGCCCGCGCCCGGTCGAAGCTCTCCATGTAGCGGCGGGCGACCACCGGCCAGACCATGTCGCGCCCCTCCTTCCAGGCGCGCTTGCGCATCGCGGTCATGCGGGTGGGATGCGCGAGCAGGTCGCCGACGGCGGCGGCGATGGCCGGGGCGTCGGCGAAGGGCACGAGGATCCCGCGCTCGCCCCGCAGGAGTTCCTGCGCGTGCCAGTAGGGGGTGGAGATGATCGCCTTGCCGACCCCGAAGGCGTAGCTCAGGGTGCCCGAGGTGATCTGCTCCTCGCCGCGGTAGGGCGTGATGTAGATGTCGGATCCGCCGATGAACTCCTTCAGCTCCTCGATGGAGACGAAGCGGTCGTGGAAGACCACCGCGTCGGAGACTCCCAGCCGATCCGCGAGGGCGGCGAGGCTTTCGCGGTAGCGCTCGCCCTCGGCGGCGAGGAGGTGGGGATGCGTCGCGCCGACCACGAGGTAGAGCACCTCGGGGTGCTCCGCGAGGATGGCGGGGAGCGCCTCGATGGCCGTCTCGATGCCCTTGTTCGGGGAGAGCAGCCCGAAGGTGAGCAGCACGGTGCGGCCCTCGGCGTCGAAGACGTCCTTGTAGAAGTTCGAATCGACGAAAGGCATGTCGATGGTGCCGTGGGGGATCACGTCGATCCGGTCGGGGTCGATCCCGTAGACCCCGGCGAGGAGGTCGCGACCGCGCTCGGCCATCACGACGAAGCGCTCCGCGAGCTGCGAGAGCCGCTCCACCACCCTCCGCTGGTCCACGTCCGGGCTCTGGAGCACGGTGTGGAAGGTGACGACCGCAGGCCGCTCCAGCGCTTCCAGGAAGACGAGCAGATGCGAACCCGCCGGCCCCCCGTAGATGCCGAATTCGTGCTGCACCGAGACGACCTCGACATTGTTGATGTGGAGGAACTCCGCCGCGCGGGCGTAGGAGCCGGGGTCGTGCTGCTCGATCTCGAAGGCGACGATGGAGGGGTAGTCGTAGCCCTCGGGCCGGTCGTTGACGGCCCCCGCGATGCAACTGGCCCCGGGGAATTCTGCCGCGACGGCCTCGCAGATGTCGGCGGTGAAGGTGGCGATCCCGCAACGCCGCGGCAGGTAGTTGCCGATGAAGGCGATGTGCCGGGTCTGGGGCGCGAGGCTCATGGTGTGCGGGAATCGAAAGATTTCGCGCACAAGTTGGGCGGCGGACCCGATGAGAGACTCGCCAAGCGACACTGGAGCCGCTACGAAACAGTGGAGCGTAGGCGCGAATCCCGAAACGTCAAGGACGGAGAACACGTCCGGAAGCCGGTGACCACATCGAAGCGGTCGGGATGGATGGCTTGGCGGTAGTGTTGCACGCCGGCGAGATCGAGGGAGCGGAGGATGGAGTCGAGGAGGCTCATGCCGGGGAGCTGCCGGGGATCAGGTTTCGGATCGCCGCCGCGAGGCCCGCTGCCTCCGCGACCGGATCGAAACGTGCTTTGCGGGCGGCGGCAGCTTCCTGGAGATCCCGGAAAAACTCCGCGTCCGACTCGCAGCGCCAGAGCAATGCGGCGAGCGCCTCCGCGTCGTCCACGGGAAAGAAGCCGGGGTAGTCCTCGCCGAGCAAGCCGACGCCCCCGTCGATGCGGGTCGAGAGCACCGGGATACCCGCGACGATCGCCTCGCCCACGACGCGGGCGCCGCCTTCGCTGTGCGAGCTGAGCACCATCAGGTCGCTGGCGGCGAGAAGGGCCGCGACCTCCTCCACCGCGAGCTCGCCGAGCCATTCGTAGCGGCGGTTCTCGCGCTGTTCCATCGCCACGAGAGGCGCGTAGGCCGACTCGAGGATGCCGCCGGCCTGGCGCAGGCGCAGGCGAGAGGCTGCCGGGACGAGCCGCGAGGCACGGGCGGCCAGCAAGGGATTCTTCACTTCGCGGAGATGTCCGACGACGCAGGCTTCGAAATGATCTCCCACCGGTCTCGGCCCTGCCGCCGGAGGAGGCGCCACCGACTGGATCACGACGCTGGCTTTGGCGAGGCAATCCGGCGGGATTCTTTCGAGGGCCTTCTCCTGCAGCACGATCAGCCCGTCCGCCTCCCGCATCGAGGCGAGGGCCGTCGGCGAGGGATCCGGGTAGATGTCTGTGCCGGTCAGAGCGAGGAGCACCTTGCCTGCGGGGAACGCAGCGCGGTAGGTCTCGATCGCTCCGGCGCACTTCACCGCGTGCATCGCGATCAGCACGTCCGCCTGCGCCGTCGGCAGGGTCTCCGGCACGTCGAAGCACACCACGACGCGATGCCCCTGCCGCCGCAGGATCTCCGCCCACTGCGAGGCGGTGCATCGGTTTCCCGAATGGCGGACCTTCGCGCCCGGGGTGACGACGAGGATGCGGGCGGAGAACATGGGGGAGGCGAGAGGGTAGGACGCGGACGATGGTATCTGGCAGAATCACGGCCCCGCGTCAAAAAGTTCGTTGCCATTTGTATCGCAAAACGATACAGTTAATGAAAATGATTGAAAGTTTCCGGTGCAGAGATTCCCGTCAGCTTTGGGAGGCGGGGAAGAATCGCCGGTTCAGTTCCCTATCCTCCGTCGCACTTCGCAAACTGGCCATGCTCGATGCCGCCGAGAGACTAGATGACCTCCGCGTTCCTCCTGCGAACCGGTTGGAGGCGCTGCACGGAAACCGGAAGGGGCAGTTCAGTATCCGTATCAATGAGCAGTGGAGAATCTGCTTTCGATGGTCGGATGGACGCGTCCTTGATGTCGAAATCGTCGATTACCATTAACCATGAAAACCACCCCGAACTTCCGCAACGTGCCGCTGGGTCCGGCCTTGGTTTTGCCCGGCGAGATTCTCAGTGAAGAGTTTCTCGGGCCGATGGGGCTCAGTCAATCCGCTCTGGCGGAACAGATGGGCGTTCCGCGAATGAGGATCAGCGAAATTGTTCGCGGCAAGCGGACCATCACGGCGGAGACGGCAATTCTGCTCGGCAAGGTTTTGGGCACCACCGCGCGGTTCTGGATGAATCTCCAGACGACCCACGACCTCGCGGTCGCCGCAATCAAACTGGATGCGGTGGCGTGAAGGCCCGATCATAGAGGTCTAGGCTCGGGTGAAGAATCGCGATTTCGATTGATAAACACGCTATCTGGCGTGAAATCACCTTCGTCGTTCTTCGTCAGCGACTCAAGCCCATGTCCACCGAACCCGTCAAGCTCACCTCCCTTTCGTCCTGCGCCGGTTGAGCCTCGAAGCTCAGCCAAGAGGCGCTCGCACAGGTCTTGTGCGATTTGGACCAATATCCGGATGACAATCTCCTCGTCGGATCGGGAACGTCCGACGATGCGGCGATCTATCGCCTTTCCGACGAGCTCGCGATGGTGCAAACGGTCGATTTCTTCACCCCCATCGTCGATGACCCCTACCTCTACGGCCAGATTGCGGCGACGAACTCGCTCTCGGACGTCTACGCCATGGGAGGGCGTCCCGTCACCGCGATGAACATCGTCGGCATGCCAGTCGAGATCCTCGGGCTGGAGGTCATCAACGAGATCCTCCGCGGCGGCGCCGACAAGGTGAAGGAGGCCGGCTGCTCCCTCGCCGGCGGCCACTCGATCAAGAATCCCGAGCCGATCTACGGCCTCTCCGTGACCGGCCTCGTCCACCCCGGTCGCATGATCACCAACGCGGGAGCCGAGCCCGGCGACCTCCTCGTGCTTACCAAGCCACTCGGCACCGGCATCGTCACCACCGGGATCAAGCGCGGCCTCGTCGCGGAGGCTCTCGTCGAGCGCACCGTCGCCCTCATGAGCCGCCTCAACCAGCCGGGCCAGACTCTCGCCGAGCGCGGACTCGTGAAATGCGCCACCGACGTGACCGGCTTCGGCC
>SLGN01000218.1 GCA_007123695.1 Verrucomicrobiales bacterium | reverse complement strand
GTAGCCGTGGACGTCGAGGACGTCGGCGACGACGGCGGAGTAGAGGGTGGAGAGGTCGGCGAGGAGGTCTTCGGTCATGGGAATGTTGGAAGGGGTTGAATAGAGCGCGGTTTGTCCCCCGGTCAATCGGCGAGCCAGCGGTCGCGGTTTTCGAGGATGAATTCGGTGTCCTGCCACTCGGGGTAGGCCCGCCGCACCCGCTCGATCTCATCGGCCTGCCCGGGGGAGAGCCCGGCGGCGGGGTCGAGGCAGGCGCGCGAGGGCAGCAGTCCGTCGAGGCGCAGCATCTCCTGGATGCCGGCGATGCATCCGGCGAAGCGGTGGGCGGGGTCGAACAAGGCGGCGTTGAAGTCGGTGAGGCGGGCGTTGAGGCTGGCCCATTCCGCTGCGGAGCGGTCGCCGGCCTTGACCGTTTCGAGCAGTTCGGCGGCGCGGCGCGTGCCCACGGCCCATTGGCCGAGCAGCCCCCCGACGATGCGCAGGGGCGGCTCGCCCCAGGGAAAGGGGGTGACGAGATCGTGGACGATGTTGTCGTCGTTGCCGGTGTAGAGGGCGAGGTCGCGGCGGCCGCTGTCGGCGACGGCGCGGACGACGTCGAGGGTGGCGTAGCGGTCGAAGGGGGCGATCTTGATCGCGGCGGCGTTCTCGATTTCGGCGAAGGTCCTCCAGAAGCGGTAGCCGTAGGTCCTGCCTCCGATGGCCGGCTGCAAGTAGAAGCCGACGAGGGGCAGGACTTCGCCGACGCGGCGGCAGTGTTCCGCGAGCGCCCCGTCGTCGGCGTCTCCCAGGGCGGTGAGGCTGAGGAGCACCGCGTCGTAGCCGAGGCTGCGGGCGAGTTCGGCTTCGCGCCGGGCCTGGGCGGTGTCTCCGCAGGCCCCGGCGACGAGCGCGCAGGGCCTCGATCCGGCGGGATGGCGGCGGGCCTCCTCGGCGCAGAGCTCGAGCACGGGGGCGAGAAGGCCGTGCTCGGGGGAGCGGATCTCGAACTGGGTGGTGTGGACGCCCACGGCGAGGCCGCCCGCCCCGGCCTCGAGGTAGTAGCGCACGAGGGCGCGCTGGTGGCGGGGAGACCACGATCGGTCGGCGTTCAGGGCCAGCGGCATCGCGGGGATGGCGTGGCCCTCTCCGAGATGCTGGCGCAGCGTCTGGTGGGGGGCGGTGGGCACGGCGGGGCGTTTCGTTCGACGGACCGCAGTGTTGCCGCAGACTTCCCCAGTCCGCAAGAGGCGGGATTCGGGAGCGTCGGGCGCCTCCGGAGCTCCGGGGCTGCGGCCCGCCGGGGCTACGCGAAGCCGTTCTTGAGGCACGGGGCTCGCTGTTCTATTCTCAAGGGTGATTCCGGTCGGTCCGAAGATGGATCCCGCACCCGCCATGATGTTCCCTTTCCGCCGCCTCGCAGGCCTTGGTCTCGGCCTCTGCTTCCTGTCCGCGCCGCCCGTTCCCGCCGGGGCGGAGGAGGTCCCTTCCTTCAACCGCGACATCCGCCCGATTCTCTCGAACGCCTGCTTCGCCTGCCATGGCTTCGACGAGCACGACCGCAAGGCCGGGCTGCGTCTCGACACCGCCGAGGGGGCCGGGGCCGATCTCGGCGGCTATGCGGCGATCGTTCCGGGCGATCCCGCAAAGAGCGAGGCGTGGCTGCGCATACTTTCCGACGATGCCGACGAGCGGATGCCTCCGCCGAGCCACCACCGCGAGCTGGAGCCGCAGGAAAAGGAGACGATTCGCCGCTGGATCGAGGGCGGAGCCGCCTACGAGGCGCATTGGTCCTTCGTCGTGCCGGAGAAGCCGGAGCCGCCCGCAGCCCCGGGCGCGGCGAATCCGATCGACGCCTTTCTGCGCGAGCGGCTCGCCAAGGAGGGGCTCGAGCCTGCGCCCGAGGCGCCGCCGGAGACCCTGGTGCGCCGCCTTTTCCTCGATCTCGTCGGCCTGCCTCCGACGCCGGAGGAAGTCGAGGCCTTCCTTGCCGACGAGTCGCCCGACGCCTACGGCCGGCTCGTCGACGATCTGCTGTCGCGTCCCGCCTACGGAGAACACATGGCGCGCTACTGGCTCGATCTCGCCCGCTACGCCGACACCCACGGCCTGCACCTCGACAACGAACGCTCCATGTGGCCCTACCGCGACTGGGTGGTGCGGGCCTTCAACGAGAACCTGCCCTTCGACGAATTCACCCGCTGGCAGCTCGCCGGCGACCTGCTGCCCGAGCCGACGCGCGACCAGCTCGTGGCGACGGGCTTCAACCGCTGCAACGTCACCACGAGCGAGGGCGGCAGCATCGCCGAGGAATGGATCTACCGCTACGCCGTCGACCGCACCAGCACGGCGGTGGAGGTGTGGATGGGGCTCACCGCCGGCTGCGCGGTATGCCACGACCACAAGTTCGACCCGATCTCGGCCAAGGACTTCTACTCGATGTATGCGTTCTTCCACAGTGCCGCCGACCCGGCCATGGACGGGAACAAGATCGACACGCCGCCGGTGCTGAAGCTGACCGAGCCCGGCGACGAGAAGCGCCTCGCCGAGCTGGCGACGAAGATCGGCGCCGTCGACGAGCGCATCGCGGCGGCGGTGGCCTCGATCGACTACGAGGACCCCGCCGCGCTCGACCCGCCTCCGGCGCCCGTGGAGACCGAGACCGTGTGGTTCGACGACGACTTTCCCGAAGGCGCCTCGCCCCGGTCGAAAGGGCAGCCGCTCCGCTGGAACGAAAAGGGCAAGGGGCCCGTCTTCAGCGGCGAGCGGTCCCTCGTCCGCTCCTCGCCCGGAGAGGTGGGGCAGGACTACTGGAGCGGCGGGGCGAGTTTTGCGGTGCCGGCCGGGGCGACCCTTTTCGTCCACGTCCATCTCGATCCGGAAGATCCGCCCGAGGCCGTGATGGTGCAGTTCCATGTCGGCGGCTGGAAGCACCGCGCCGTGTGGGGCGATGGCGACCGGATCGGCTTCGGCAAGGCGGGCACGACCGAGCGCGTCGCGATGGGGCCCCTTCCGGAGACGGGCGCATGGATCCGGCTCGAGGCGCCCGCCGCCAAGCTCGGGCTGAAGACCGGCGACAAAGTCGACGGTTTCGCCTTCACCCAATACGGCGGCACCGTGGCGTGGGACCGGCTCGGCGTCTCCGCCCGCACCGACCGGGCCAAGGACCCGGAGTGGTCCTGGCAGGTGTGGCTGGAGCGCAACCAGGGGCGGCGCAACAACGATCTGCCCGACGACCTCCGCGACCTCGTCCGGGGAAAGAAGCCCGAGGACTGGAGCGAGGACGAGGCGGGGCGGGTCAAAGGCCACTGGCTCGCCCGCATCTACGCGGGCGCGCGCGCCCTGCTCGAGCCGCTGGAGAGGGAAAAGGCGCCCCACGAGCGCGAGCGCGACGCCATCGAGAAGGCCACGCCGCTGACCCTGGTGATGGCCGACCTGCCCAAGCCGCGCGAGAGCTTCGTGATGGAGCGGGGCGCCTACGACAAGCCCGGCGAGAAAGTCTCGCGCGGCGTGCCCGGATTCCTCCCGCCCCTGCCGGCCAAGCCCGACGACCGCGACTACAACCGGCTCGATTTCGCGAACTGGCTCGTCGACGGGCGGCACCCCCTGACCGCCCGGGTCGCGGCGAACCGCCTCTGGCAGCAGTTCTTCGGAACCGGACTGGTCAAGACGAGCATGGATTTCGGTTCGCAGGGCGAGCCCCCGAGCCATCCCGAGCTGCTCGACTGGCTCGCGACGACCTTCGTCGACGACGGCTGGGACGTGAAGGCGCTGCTCCGCCGCATCGTCACCAGCCACGCCTACCGCCAGGATTCCGCGGCCACGCCGGACCTGGTCGGACGCGATCCCGAGAACCGGCTCCTCGCCCGCGGTCCGCGCTTCCGCCTCGACGCCGAAGTCCTGCGCGACCAGGCCCTCGCCCTCGGCGGCCTGCTCGTCGACAGGATCGGCGGTCCCGGAGTGAAGCCCTACCAGCCCGAGAACATCTGGGAACCCGTCGCCTTCGGCGGCAGCAACACCCGCTTCTACAAGCAGGACAGCGGCGAGGCGCTCTACCGGCGCAGTCTCTACACCTTCCTGAAGCGCACCGCGCCGCCTCCCTTCATGAGCAGCTTCGACGCGCCCAACCGCGAGCAGAGCTGCTCGGCGCGAGGCCGCAGCAACACGCCCCTGCAAGCGCTCCAACTGATGAACGACGTCCAGCACGTCGAGGCGGCGCGGCATTTCGCCCGGCGCATCGTGGACGAGGGCGGGGCCACCGACGAGGAGCGGGTGCGCTGGGCCTGGCGGGCCGCCACGGCGCGCTTTCCCGAGCCGGAAGAAACCGCCGCGGTGCTGAACGCCCTCGCGCAGCACCGCAACCGCTACGAGTCCGATGCCGAGGCCGCCGCCGAGCTGCTTTCCTTCGGCGAAAGCGAGAGCGGAGCCGGCCAGGAAACCGATCCCGCCGAACTCGCCGCCTACGCACTCGTCGCGAACCTGCTCCTCAACCTCGACGAAGTGGTTTCGAGAAACTGATCCGAATTGTCGAGCGGTCTTGAAATTCGGGACAGCTTCGCTACGGTAGCACCGTCCCGGCGGCGGCTCCGCCGTCCGATGCGGCGTTCCGGCGGCATCGGCGGCCTAAGTTTCCGCCCGTCGCTCCCGTTTTCCTTTCATACTTCCGTCTTTCTTCCTCCGGCACGGGTGCTCCCGCCGCCGTCCCGGACCGCAACGACCATGAGATTTTCCGCCGCCACCCTCGTTCTCGGGCTGCTGTTCGCCGTCGCGGCCCGCGAGGCGTCGGGCTATCCTTTGAATCTGGAGCAGCGGCAGAGGCTCAAGCAGTTCATCCCCCGCAGCTTCGCCAAGCTGGAGGACCGGGCCCCCCTCCACGTGGTGCTGCTCGGCGACGGCGTGATGGGCGGGCGGACTCCCCTGCCGTCGGCGTGGGAGGACGGCAACCCCCTCTTTTCCTACTCCGGCCAGTTTCTCTCCAGGATGGCCCGCGAGTTCTTCTACCCCGGCGGCGTGCGCCTGCTCAATCCCCCCAAGGACGGCACCGCCAAGCTCACC
>SLGN01000632.1 GCA_007123695.1 Verrucomicrobiales bacterium | reverse complement strand
CGTGGAGAAGCACGCGGAGAAGCTCGTGGCAGGGCCCAGGAGGCCGCCACGGTGACCCTGCGCCTGCTCAACCGCCGCTGTGGCCCGTTGAACGAGGCCACCAGCACTCAGATCCGAGCCCTGCCGCTGGAGCAGCTGGAGGCGCTGGCCGAGGCCCTGCTCGATTTCAGCGGCCCCGCCGACCTCGCGGCGTGGCTGGCTGAGCAGACGCCCTGAACGCCCCTCTGAGGTGGCTGCCCAGCTTCCGAGAGGGCCTTCCCCCTGGGCCCCCGCCACCCCGAAGCAACCGCCGCTGCAGTGCCCGCCCGCCTGAGCTGCAGCTCTTACCCTGCCGCCAGAACCCAGCTGCGCATTGAAAACGGATCACTGGTTCTACAGCCTGTTCCAGAGCGCGCCAGACCTGATCACGCTGCTGCTGCGGCTGCAGCGCTGGGATGCCCTCACTCCTGAGCAGCGCCGCGGCTTTCCGCCCCTCTGCCCCGATCTGGTGGTGGAACTGGCCACCTACCAGGCCAATGGGGCCCAGCTGGGCTGGCTGCTGATCCCCGAGCAGCAGGCGGTGGAGGTGTGGACCGCGGCCGGCGGGGCAAGTGGCAATCCCCTGTTCCCGGGGCTGCACCTCGATCTGCTGGTGATCGCCCGGGAGCCGTCAATCCCGCCAGAACGGCAGCTGCCGCTCTGGCAGGAGCTGCGCACAGCCCTCGGGGATGTGGGAGTGCCGGTGGATCTGTTGGTGTACGGCCAGAGGGAGGCCGTCAAGCTGGGAGGATCGCGATGGCATGTACTTGGTCATGCGGCTCGCGGCGGGAGGGTGCTGTATGTCGCCGAGTGCTGCAGGCGCTGGAGAAGGTGCTGAAGGCCAGCATCGTGCTGGCGGACGAGGAGCCTCCGCTCACCCATGAACTCAGCACCCTGGCTGATCTGGCGGGGGTTTCGCTCACGCCACTGCTGCTTGGCCTGCAGCCTGGGGATCGGCAGCAGATTCTCGCCGCCCTGGAAGGACTCACCCAAGGCCTGGAGTCCCGGCTGAACCCTTGACGCAGCTGAGCCCTACCCCGCCAGATGGGCGGCCAGCTCAGCGAGGCCTACGGCCCCAACCCCTGCCGCCATTGGGAAGCCGCGACTGAGGGCAGGCATCAGGCCTAAGGCGAGAGGAGGGGCAGTTTTGCCTACCTCCATGGGCTGGAGCGGGGCCTGAGCGAGTGGAGCAGCCCGGCGGACGAGGAAGCGTTCCGCGATCTGTGAACGCCTTCGACACCTCAACGGTGGAGCGCTCACAACTCTGCTGGTGCCTCCAGAACCGGACTGCACGAGACACCAGATGTGGTGCCCACCTTCCGCGAAGACCAGGTGCAGCCGGGTGGGTGACAGAGTCCGCTCGGTCGCTTCAGCGACCTGTTTCGAAGGGATTGAGCAGTGGCACATCAAACATTTTGAAATCTGCCCCATTACGGGTCACCACGGTGAGGTGGTTCACCTTGGCGATGGCGGCGATCATCGCGTCTTCATAGAGGGTGTTGGATTGGCGATGCATCAGCCGGGCCCAGCAGCGAAAGGCTGATCCATCCATCGGCAAAACGTTGTAGCTGAGGCTCACCAGGTCCAGCCAGGATTCCAGCTCGCTGGCTTTGCCTGGGTCTTGCTCACGGGTGAGCTCAATACCTGCCTGGATTTCGCCCAGGGTCACCGTGGCCAGATGCAGGTTGGCGTCGTCGACGCCATCGAGCCAGGCCAATACTGCGCCATGGGGGCGTGGTTTGCGCAACTCTGAAACCACGTTGGTGTCGAGGAGATACACCGCCGCACCTACAGGCTGATCAGCGCACGCCGCCGGGCCTTCCCCCGGGGCGGCACCAGGGCTTCGCTGCGTGCCGAGGGGGCCAGCAAGAGCTCTTTGAGGGAAGGGCGGGCCGCTGCCTCAAGGCGGCGCCACTCCTCAATCGGCACGAGCACGGCGGTTTCCGCCCCACGGCGAGACACCACCTGGGGCCCCTCCCGCACGCAGGCATCGAGGAGCTCACTGAACCGTGCCTTGGCGTGCTGCACCGGCCAGATCGCCATCCCTGCTTCTCCCTGGATAACCAGTCATCTGACTAGATGGTACTTGCTCTCCTGCTCACGGCAGCCTGGATGTGGTGCTCACCTTCCGCGAGGATGAGGTGGAGCCGGGTGTGGGCTGGCCGTTGTTCGAGAGGAGTTCGGGATCAGCGAGAGCTTCGAGGCGTCTTCGCGTCAATCCGTAAGGACTCCTTACGACAAGGAGGCATCAGGCCTAAGGTGAGAGGAGGGACAGGTTTGCTGTCGATGGACGTCGCCACACTCACTGCCAAGGGGCAGGTCACGGTGCCGAAGGCCGTGCGTGAGGCCCTGGGATTGCGGCAGGGCGACCAGCTCAGTTGGGAGCTGGAGGATGGCTCGGTGCGGGTGCGGGCGGTGACGCCATTGGATCTGGCCTATCTCCATGGGCTGGAGAGGGGCCTGAGCGAGTGGAGCAGCCCGGCGGACGAGGAAGCGTTCCGCGATCTGTGAGCGCCTTCAAGACCTACACGGTGGTCCGGGTGCCGTTCCCATTCACGGAGCGGCAGGCCCAGAAGCAGCGGCCAGCGGTGGTGCTCTCACGGCCCAGCTTTCAGCGAGGCTGTGGCCATCTGCTGCTGGCGATGATCACATCGGCGCGGCAGTCCTCGTGGCCCCTCGATTGGCCCCTTGAAGATCTCCAGGCCGCAGGCCTGCCCCAACCCTGCCTGGTGCGCTTCAAGTTGTTCACCCTTGATGAGCGAGTGGTGTTGGGAGGGCTGGGCGCTCTGGCCGCCGCCGATCGTGCCGGCGTGTCGGCCCAGCTGGGCCATCTGCTGCCCACCGAGACCTGATCCCTCACCCCAACCACTCCTGGGTGAGGCCGTCGATGGCCTGAAACTCCGGGTTGTTGTGCAGCAGGGTGGCGCCGCAGTGGAGAGCAGCCGCGGCGATCCAGGCGTCCGCCAGGGACAGGGCATGGCTGGCCTTGATCTGGGCTGCGCTGATCAGCAGGGGCTCGCTGGCTTCCAGCCAGTCGATCGGCAGCGCCTGCAGCTGCTCGTAGGCCAGTCGGCCGGCCCGTTCACCTTCATCCTTCCACACGCGGGTGAGCACCTCCATCCGGGTGATGAAACAGGCCGTGCAGCGCACAGGGCCCTCCAGGGCCTGCTCCACCCGATCGGCACCGGGCTCGTCATCGCGCAGGGTGAGCAAGGCCGAGGTGTCGAGGCAGAACCGGGTCATCACGCGTCCAGCGCAGCATCAGCCAGCCGATCGGCCAGCTGGCGCTGGGTGGAGCCCCCGAGCTTCCCCTGGCCCCGAAAGGCCTTCACGGGAGAGGCGGCAACAGGAATGACCCGAATCGAGCCGTCGGTCTCCACGACCCACTCCAGCCGCTGGGAGGGGCCGAGCGCGAAGCGCTCGCGGATGGCTGCCGGGATCACGGTCTGACCGCGGGAGGTGATCGTGCTTCTCATCGCCATCGCCTTGAATTACTATTCAGCTTAAGCAGTAATTCGCCAGCGGCCGCCTGCCCCCTCACCGATGCCCGCCACGATCTACCTGCACTGGGCCGCCACCCCCTACAGCTGGGTGCGCTCGGGGCTGTATCACACGATCATCGGCGGCGACGGCACGCTGCACCGCCTGCACGCCTACAGCATCGACCTGCCGGCCCACACCTGGCGGCGCAACAGCAACGCCGTGGCCCTGTCCTGCGCCTGCATGGGCGGCCGCCCCGACCCCTGGACGATCCCGCCCACGGAGGTGCAGCTCGACGCCCTATGCCGCGAGGCCGCCCAGGTGGCCCGCAGCTGGGGGTGGCGCGAGGCCGACATCAGCATCGAGCGGGTGATGACCCACGCCGAAGCGGCCTCGAACCGCGACGGCCGCCGCATGCACGACAACTACGGCCCGGTGATCTGGGGCGGCACCGGTGAGCGCTGGGATTTCCTGCAGCTCAGCAAGGGCGGCCCGCCCACCGGCGGCGATGAGCTGCGCTCGCGCATCCGGCGGTTCATGGCTGCGCCATCAGCTTCAGCGGAGGCTTCTGCGGCGAGCGGGGCCGCAGACAAACCCGTCGCAAGCCCAGCCCCCCTGACCTTCCGCCGCGCCAGCACCATGTCCGCCCGCGGCCAGCAGCTGGCGGTGGAGCTGGATGCCAACGGCAGCTCCTGGGCCCTGGCCGCCGATCTGCTTGCCCTCTACGAGATCCCCTACGAGTGGGACGCCAACCGCCGCCGCATCCTGGTGGGCAGCCTGGATGTGGTGCCCACCTTCCGCGACGACCAGGTGCAGCCCAGCGTGGGCTGGCCCCTGTTCGAGATGACGCTGCAGAACGGCAATGCGCCAGTGATCCTGCGCGGCATCCTGCGCGAGAACCGGGCCTGGTGCCGGGTGCTGGAGTTTGCCGAGGAGTTCGGCATCAGCGTGAGCTTCGAGCCGTTCACGCTGCTGGAGCGGCGTGGGGGATAGCAGGTTGTCGGTGGGGCCGATTTCCGCCAGGCAGCCGCCCTACGGTGAGTCAGGTGTGCCTCCTCGATGGCTTTTCACCGCCGCCACAGCGCGCTGCAAGGCACCCAGCGAACCGCTCGCTGACGCGGGCCCTCAGCCTGCTGCTGCAACCCGAGGCCAATCTGCTGCCACTGATCCCTGCTATCTCGATATCGAGGATCAACCACACACCCCTACGGGAGATCTGCGCCATGGTCGCCCCTCTGTGAAGGAGGGTGGTGCTGGAGTGGAGAGGCACTGCCGCCACCCCGGAGCAACCGCCGCTGCAGTGCCCTCCCGGCTGAGCTGCAGCCCTTACCCTGCCGCCAGAACCCAGCAGCGCCTTGAAAACGGATCACTGGTTCTACAGCCTGTTCCAGAGCGCGCCGGACCTGATCACGCTGCTGCTGCCGGCGGCAGGCGCGCCCAGCCAGGCTGAGGTGTCAGTGCCCAGCCTCGGTCCAGACGCCCCTGGCGATAGCCCGACCTCGATCCGCTGCTGAACCTGCTCACGCTGCCGGTGCGGCCGGAGGCCGAACTGGGAACGAGCACGCAACAGATTCTGGAACGCCGCCCGGATCTGCTTTCGGCGGTACTGCCTATGCTGGTTGAGCGGTTCCCCCAACTGACGCGCGAGGAGATCATGGTGATTGCCGGCATTCCCTCCAAGGAGCTGCGCCACACCCGTGCAGCGCAGCAGTGGATTGAGGAAGGCCGCCAGGAAGGTGAAGCCCGCGGCAGGGCCCAGGAGGCCGCCACGGTAACCCTGCGCCAGCTCAACCGCCGCTGCGGCCCGTTGAACGAGGCCACCAGCATTCAGATCCGGGCGCTGGCGCTGGAGCAGCTGGAAGCGCTGGCCGAGGCCCTGCTCGATTTCAGCGGCCCCGCCGACCTCGCGGCCTGGCTGGCTGAGCAGACGCCCTGAACGCCCCTCCGTAGTTGCTGCTGGAGCGGCGGGGGGCATGACCCCGCTCGGGCGACCTACGCTGCTGCCATGAAGGCGCCGATGCCACCTGCTGCCGACTGCCGGGCCATCCCCGAGCCGATCGAGCGGCGCCGCTGCATCGGCGGCCAGGTGAGGGATCTGCGGCTGGACTGGCTCGACCGCCTCGCCTTCGGGCCCAGCCGCCGCGAGGATGCCCAGATCCAGATGTGGCTGGGCATCTTTCCGGTGAGCCTGCGGCAACTCGGCCCCGAACGGGGCGTGCTGCTGCAGGGCCAGGTGGAGGCGATCCGCGCCAACCTCAACGGCAGCTACCAGGATCTGCTGGCCGCGATGGTGGCGGATCCGGCGCTGCAGATCTCCCTCAACGGGCCGATCAACCACCGCGGCAAGCCCAACGAAAACCTGGCCCGGGAACTGCTGGAGCTGTTCAGCCTGGGAGAAGGCCACTTCAGCGAGCAGGACGTGATCGAGGCGGCCCGGGCCCTCACCGGCTACCGGCTGGATGAATTCCGCACGCTGGTGCTGGATCCACGCCGCCACGACCCCGGGCCGAAGACCATCCTGGGGCGCACGGCTGCTTTCGATGGCCCCCAACTGGTGGCGTGGCTCTGCCAGCAGCCGGCCACAGCCCTGAACATCACCCGGCGGCTCTGGCTGGAGATCGTGGGGCCGCTGCCCTCCAGCGCGCGGCTGGAGGGGATCGCCAGCGCCTGGCGGGGCAGGAAGCTGGCGTTGCCGTGGCTGATCACCACGCTGGAAACCTCTCCCGAGGCGGTGGCGGCGTCGCGCAGCGCCACGCGCCTGGCATCGCCGATCGCGGTGATGAGCCGCAGCCTTGCCCTGCTCGGCAGCCGCCATCCCGACAGCCTGCACATTGCGCTGCAACATCTGCCGCGCATGGGCCAGGCCCCGTTCGAGCCGCCCTCGGTGAAGGGCTGGCCGGTGAACGAGGGCTGGCTCAACCTGCGCTGGCTGCAGGCGCGCCGCCGGGGCCTGCAGGCTCTGCTCTCCGATTCGGAGGTGTGGGCCTCGAACCAGCTGCCGGATCGGCTGGATCCGGATCTCACGGCGATTGCGCCGCTCACGCTGCGGTTGCCGGCTGAGGCCAGCCGGGAGAATCTGGCCCGGCTGTGGAGCGATCCCGTGTGGCAATTGCGCTGAGCCCATGCCGATGAAACGTCGCCTGTTTCTGCTCAGTGCCGGCCTTGCCGCCGCTGGCGTTTCGGCTGCCGCCAGCCCCCTGCTGCCCCTGCTCGCGCGCAGGCCCGCCAGGGGCTCCGCGAAGGGCCAGCCGGTGTTGGTGCTGCTGGAGCTCAAGGGAGGAAACGACGGGCTGAACACGGTGATTCCGTACCGCGATCCCGCCTACCGAAGCGCCCGGCCCACCTTGGCGATCAACGATGGCCCGCTGCTGGGTGACGACCTGATGCTGCATCCGGCCCTCTCACCGTTGATGGGGGCGTGGGGGGCGAAGCGGCTGGCCTTCGCCCTGGGGGTGGGCTGGGACAAGCCCAGCCGCAGCCACTTCAGGGCCCAGGACCAGTGGGCCACGGGCACACCAGCGGGCGAGGGTGACGGCTGGTTTGCTGCAGCCGTGGCCCGCGGGCAGGAGCAGCGGAGCCTGGTGGCCCTCGGCCCCTCGGGCTCAGCGGCACTGGAGGGGGCTGGGGCGCTGAGCGTGCAGATGCATCCGCAAGCGCAGCAGGAAGCAGGGCGGGGGCGGCGCAACGATCCGCTCGAGCCCTCCAGGGCGGGAAGCAACCTGATCCTGCGGCGGATGCTGGAGCTGGAAGCGGCGGGAAACCAGGAGGTGCAGCGCCTGTTGCAGTCGCTCGCTGCCTTGCCAAACGGGCTCACGCTGCCCCGCGGCAGTCTGGGCGAGCAGATGGGCCTGGCCTTGCGGTTGATCGGCAGCCCCGATCCACCGGCGGTGATCCAGATCGAACCGGGCGGCTTCGCGGGCTTTGACACCCACGCCCAGCAGTTGGTGCGCCATGGCCGCAGCCTGGCCCAGCTCGGGGAGGCGCTTGCCGCCTTTGATCAGGGCCTGCGGATGATGACCAACCGGCCCCAGGTCAGCCTGCTGGCGGTGAGCGAGTTTGGACGCAGACTGCAGCAGAATGCATCCGGGGGCACAGACCATGGCAGCGCCTCGGTGGCAGTGTTGCTCGGTGATGGAGTGCCTCACCCATTCCTCGGTAGCTATCCATCGCTCACCGATCTGGATGAGCGAGGAGATTTACTTCCGTCATTTTCCCCTGTTCAACTCTACGACAAGATGATGGTGTACTCATAAGGGGCACCTAAGTAGAAGGCCAATCTTGATCGCATCATGGGTGTGGTATCATCGGCATTGATTTAAAGACTTTGCGCACACAGTTATGGTCTCATGCTGCCATAATCTAAATTCCAGGCAGCCCATTCGTGGGTTGAAGGGGCAGGGCTGTAGGTTTGACGACCTTCTCTCTGCGAAACTTCAGGCCCTCGGGCTCCTTATTCAATGCCCCTGAGGCATGCCAATTGCGCTCATGTACTGCAGATTCTTGCCCAGTCGAGGCATCACCCCAGTGCGCATAGTCTATGCAAGATATCTGCATGTACAGGCATCTTGTTCCTATCTCTGCACTGTTCAAAGGGATGCTGAGGAGGTCGAATAGGCTTTCAATGCCTGAAACTTTTCCTGTCTTATTGGCAGAGTCCATCCTAAGACTGTAACCAAAGGCTAATGCCAGCCAACCCACCGATCGTTCTCACAAGGAAAGTAGTCTCTGATCTTCAGAGCAGGGGTGTAAACACTCTGCACCCTCCAGACAGAGTTAGATTTCCATACAATACGTTTTTGGAGCCGCCATGTAGTTTGAAATGGCTGTCTGCTGAGCACAGCTTTTCTCTAGGAGCCTTTAGCTATGCAGTCTCAGGCTATTTCTTTGCGTGCCGAATTGGTCGCTACTGCTCCTTTGGCGAGCAGGTGCAAGTAGGCAGGCATTCCCACCCACTTGATTTTATTAGCACTTCTCCCATTTTCTATCTCAAATCAGCTGATGTTTTGGGTGTCCCAGAGCATCCCTCGTTGAATACAAAGCAAGTGCGCCCATCTCGTCCACCAACTTCTGTAAGAATAACGAACTTTGGACATGATGTCTACATAGGACACGGCGCGTTTATTCTTCCTGGTGTGTCAGTAGGCCATGGCTCTGTGATTGCGGCATGTTCTGTTGTTACTAAAGATGTGCCACCCTATGCGGTGGTAGCGGGAAACCCTGCAGTTGTAAAACGTTTCCGCTTTGATTCGCCAATAGTCGCCAGGCTGCTGAAATCTGAATGGTGGAAATATGCCCCATCAGACCTAGGGGAGCTTGACCCTGCCAACCCGCAAGCCTTTATTGAAAGATCGGATACGCTCCGCCTTTCAAAGACACAAGAGTACAATCCAGGACAGATTCATCTTGGTACATTGTCTTCACCCTCACTAAGCTAAAAGCCATGCGCATTGCTTTTCTCCATATCCCCAAAACGGCCGGTCAATCTATCCACCATTCCTTAATTAACCTGTTCCCGAAAGACAGCATATGTCCAGCGCGTACAAATAGCGCCCTGCATAAGTATGCCGTCTCGGACCTTTCTAGGTACAGGCTTTTTTCTGGGCATCTTGATTGGAGTATCGTTAAGCAAAGTGGACCGTTTGACTTTGTGTTTACAGTTCTTCGTGATCCTCTTGACAGAATCTTCTCGTTTTATTTCTACTTGCGTAAAGAGGCAGAGATATTCCAGGCTGAGGGAAAGCCTCTAGGGGCAGGAATGCAAGCAGCACTTCAATATACTCCTGAACAGTATTTCTCTGGGGGGCAAGCAGGCATGAGACGCTTTCTAGATAACCATTATAATAATTTCTATGCCTACTACTTTGCTTCTGGATGTTACAGTGGACATTCTCTCCTTGCTAAGAAATTTCCCCCTGGAAGCTCAGAATTACTACATTATGCTCAATGCGGTTTGCGAGAGCTGGATGGCGTCTACACGCTTTCAAACCTTCACCGGCTGGAGGCTGATATTAGCTCGCTAACACATAAGGAGATTCCACAGATTCATAAGGCTAATGAAAATAAGCAGGTACAGCCTGCGGCAAGACAAAAACTGCTTACTGATTTGTCTGGATCCTGGGACTGGAGGCCAACGCTCAACAAAATGATTGCCACAGATGAGGTGCTCTACAAGGATTTTGAGAGTTAAGGAGGATCTGGTCAACCCAGGTATTCGAAGGGACCGAGGCGTGAGACTCAGGTCCCTGACTTCCGTCCATTGTCTCGCCGGGCAGTTGTACAGACCTTCCTTAAGAGTTTGCAGCGACGACCCATGGAATGGTGTAACCCGGGAGGATCAGCCCCGGCGTAGCCGGGGCTGACAGTTCACCTCCCTCAGATCTCAGCGATGGAAATGGGTGGGCCGGTCTGTGACCCTGTTCGGAGCACTACCACCAAACCGAACACAGACCTTGACCCTTGCCCATAGTGGCGCCTCCGAGCTGAGCCAGCTCATGGAGGGCACCAGCGCTGGCGCCCTGATTCCTGAGATCGTGCGCCGGGGCTTCCAGGATCTGCTGGAGGCTGAGGTATCCGCTGAAATTGGAGCCACGCCCCATGAGCGCTGCCCTGATGAGCGCTCCACCCACCGCAACGGCCACCGCCAGCGGCTGTTCACCACCCAATTGAACCGGGCGGCTTCGCGGGCTTCGACACCCACGCCCAGCAGTTGGTGCGCCATGGCCGCAGCCTGGCCCAGCTCGGGGAGGCGCTTGCCGCCTTTGATCAGGGGCTGCGGATGATGACCAACCGGCCCCAGGTCAGCCTGCTGGCGGTGAGCGAGATCGGACGCAGAATGCATCCGGGGGCACAGACCATGGCAGCGCCTCGGTGGCACTGTGGCTCGGTGATGGAGTGCCTCACCCATTCCTCGGTAGCTATCCATCGCTCACCGATCTGGAGGAGCGAGGTGATCTGATTCCTTCACTCTCACCGCTTGAACTTTATGACAAGGTGGTGGTAGGCTGATGGCACCGGTTTACCAAGCAACCCCACTTTCCAGCCCATGAAGTTTGCAGTAATCGGTGCCGGGTTCTACGGATTGCATATCGCCACCAGATTGAAGGCACTCGGACTAGAAGTGAAGGTGTTTGAAAAAGCGGATGATATTCTCACCTTTGCATCAGGAAATAACCAGTTCAGGCTGCACCTGGGATTCCACTATGCTCGAAATTTTCGCACCAGGCAGCAATCGAGGGACGGCTATTTTCGTTTTCTCGAGCGCTACGGTAAGCTCACGGAGGTGATTCCAGAAAATTATTATATGGTCCCCCAGGGCGATTCGCTTGTTGACTTTCCCACCTACAAGCTCATCATGATGTCGTCGGGGCTGGATTTCGTGGAAAAGGAGCTGCCTCCTGAAATCACCCATCCCTGTGGTTCGGTGCTCACCGCCGAGCGGGTGCTGATGATCGATCGCGCCAGGCAACATTTCCATCAGCATCTTCCAGACACCATTCACCTTGGAGAAGTGGCATCCGTTACCATGGCCGATGGGCATGTTGAGGTGAATGGCGAAACATTTGACTATTGTATTGATTGCACATGGGGGCATCTGATTCCAGATGACAAGTTTTTCTTTGAAAGCACGATTCTGCTTTACTACCGCAAAAAAAATCAGGCTGCCCCGTCGCGGGCCTACACGTTTGTGGATGGTCCATTGTGCTCGCTGTATCCCACAGAAAACGCAGACATCTTCACCCTCAGCAGCGTGCCGCACACGCCGATCGGACAACACAGCACCAGCGCCGAGGCACTGCACACCATTGCCAGCCTCAGCAGTCACGACATCAACCTCAAGCGACTGCTGATGGAAAAACAACTCATGAGATACTATCCAACCTTTCTTGACGACTATGAGTATGTCGATCCCCAGTTGTGTGTGAAAACCAAGCCCTTTGGCCATGATGACGACCGCAGTTGTTACGTCAAAAAGTATGGCCGGCTGATCAAGTGCTTGTCTGGCAAAGTGGATAATATTTTCTATGCGGCCGCCGAAGTGATGGCGTTGATTGAGGGAGCAGACGAATGAGCACCCTGATCATCGGCCATCGCGGCTTTGTGGGGGGCAACCTCAGCCGCCAGTTTCCTCAAGCCACCGGTGCGGGGCGCCAGGAGATCGGGGCGCTGGCTAGCCACACCTTCAGCGACATCTACTGCGCTGCACCCCAGGCCAAGAAGTGGTGGGCTAATCAGAACCCAGAGCAAGACAGGCTGGAGGTGGACACTCTGATCGAGGCCTGCAGACGGCTTGCCTGTACTGGCTCCTTCATCCTGTTCAGCACCGTGGATGTGTACGATCCGCCTGTGGGGGTGGATGAACGGTGCCAGCCGCCCGAAGACAGCCACCCCTATGGCCGGCACAGGTTCATGCTGGAGCAAACCGTTCTGGATCTGTTCGGTGCTCAGGCACGCATCATCCGGCTGCCGGCATTGGTGGGCCATGGCCTGAAGAAGAACATCATCTACGACCTGCTCAACAACAACAATGTGGAGCAGATCAATCCAAACTCCGCTTTTCAGTGGTTCAACCTGGATCAGCTCCCCTCCATCATCGATCGCGCCAAGCACCTGGGCGATGGGCAGATCCTCAATGTGGCGAGCGAGCCCCTGGCCACGGCCTCGATTCTCGATGCCTGGTTTGCTGATGTGAAGGAGCGGTTGAACTGGGATGCCGCCCCGATCGGGTATGACGTGCGCACGGTGCATGGACCTGAGGGCAGCCCCTATCTCTATTCAGCCGACGATGCTCTGCAGCTCCATCTCCAGCCCTACATCGAAACCCAGAGGGCACAGCCATGACCCCATCCCTTGCAGGATTGCCCTACAGCTTCTCCATGATCAACCTGGTGAAGCTGCTGCCCGAGTGGAGCTGGCGTGGCTTTGATCAGGTGATGGTCCAGGCTGGCACCACCAGGGTGGAACTGGTGCCCTCGATGGTTCTGGGTGTGGACTGGGATCAGCAGATGGAGGCCTCGGCGGGGCCCGTGCAGCAGGCGCTGGAGCAATTGCTGCAGCGCTACACAGTCGGGTCGATCCAGTCGCTCACCTATGGCTTGCCGATCAACCTGGCGGATCACCTGATCGATCACCCTGAGCTTCTCAGGCGGCTGCAGGCCCTTGGGGTGCTGGGGAAGACAACCGGATGCTCGGTGTTGATCCTCGGCAGCCCCGGGCAGAAGAAGCGGCTGGATCCTGCCATGGGTGAAGCCGAGCACAAGCAGCGATTCATGGCCAACTGCAGCTGGATGGCGCACACACTGGGGCCTGAACTGATCCTCTCGTTGGAGCACAACACCAGCGTTCAGGGCGCTGAATATTGCAACACCTTAGCCGAAATAGCGGATGTTGTGAGAACGCTCAGAGGCGATGGCACGGCCACTGTGGGCGTGAATCTGGACACCAAGTGCCTCATCCATGAATTTGGACCCAGCGTGCATGTGGGTGAGCTGCTGGCCGATCCCGGGCTGGCTGAGCTGATCACGTCGATCCAGGTGAGTTACGACTTTCTCACCCGCGACACACCCCATCGCGCTGAGGATCATCGCCACCTGCTTGCCTTTGCTCGCGCTCGCGAGCTTCCCCTGAGCCTCGAGGAGTTTGGGTTGCTTGAGCATGAGGTGCCACCCTTTGCTGAAGCCTGGAATTCTCAGCTTTAACCAGGGAACGGCAGATTCGATATGGACCCTTTTGCATTTAGATATTCTGTTACATCAAAGGCAACCCCAGCCAGTAGTTGTTTTAAGCAAGGAGTTGCAGGCATAGCTGCTGTGCATGAGTGCAATTCTTTGCATTCCACGGGTATGGGTGATTTCCTGGAGGTGCCATCATTGAGCCTTACTGCATCTGGATATGGAAATGAGGGAGGTGAGCTTTGAGAGAGGGGCTTCTTGATTACCCATAAGCCTCCGCGACCCTGAGATCCCGCTCCCTCCAGCGCATGCAGCAGCAGGCCGCATTGGCGATGCGCTTGGTCATCTGTGCCATCAAGAAGCGCTTGTTGAAGCGAAAGCAGTAGCCGCCGAGGTAGTGTCTGGCGAACTTGTCAAAGTTGAAGGCATTGAAGGTGCCGCTGAAGCTGGCCTTGAGGTTGCCCAGCAGGCTGTTGATACAGCGGAACTGTGGCAGGGCGGTGGGGTGCTTGCCGCCACTGACGACAGCCTTGTGGTGGCGGTTGGCCTTGGTCACGGCGTGGAAACAGGCCAACCCATCAGAGAGCACATGGTTTCCGGGGGCCAGATTCCGCCTGGCCCAGTCGGCGATTACTTCTGAGCTGAAGCCACTTGTGAGGCGACAGTGAAAACTGGTCCGGAGGCGACACGAAAACCGGTAAACCCCGTAGAGCAACCCACCACGCCCGAGACGACGGTGGGTGGGATCGACGTGAATTCTTAGTAAGTAGCAGACATCGAGATCTTGGCTGCCACACCCAACGGCTCAACCTCGCCTTCCCATGAACAATTGGCCTGAAATGGGTTTGGTAGAGACTGACGATGCGATCAGGGATACTTCTGCTGTCTGAATGATAGAGAACCTCCTGCTGTCGTACCAGCTCACTTACCACCGCAAGCGATCAAGTCATCAATGCTGGCCAGATTCCGCTCCAGATAGCCCAGCTGCTGCTGAATGGGCTTGCGGATCTTGCTCATGCGAGGTCGCTTCATCTTGGCCACGGCCAGAAACTGCAGTCTGGCGTTCCTACGATGTGTTCGAGGCTTATCGCCCAAGGATGCTCTGACCTGAGGATGCATCGCATCAATCAGCTTCTCCGTGACCTCTCTGGCCTCATTGAGCAGAGAGAGGTCCGTTCGGTATCGGAAATCGGCGGGGACGCACGTGGCGTCAATCAACAAGGTGCCCTGGTTGGACGATACTTTGACAGAGCCAGGCAGCGCGGGCTCATCACTGCTGGGAAAACCGCTACCGTTATCACAATCCTGATCTTCCTGGGATTCTGCGGATCGAATGACTTTCAGGCCATGACGAACAATCCTTCCTTGCAGTCATTGACGATTGATTCCGGCAACCGCTTGAGAAAATAGACCATCAGCGATGGATCAAACGGGGCCGAATACTACAAGGCCTTCAGGCCGATGAAGAATTGGAGATAGGGATTCTCCTTGATCTGCTCCACCAGTTGTTCGTCGGTGAGGCCTATGTGAGCCTTGATGATCAAAGCGACGAGAGCCATCCCGAATGGCTTGGCGGGCGGGGGCGCTCCAAAGTCCTTGCAGAACTGCGGCGCGTAGTCATCTTCCAGATCATCCCAGGAGATGAGTTCTGCCAGCTTGATCCAGCGGTTATCAGCAAAAAGTTTGGCACCAAATGGCAGGAAGAAGACCTCAGACGAGAGCTGATGACGAGGCTCGGGTCGATACATGTGGAGAACACTAGGCAGCTTTTCGGCAGAAATGAGCCGACTTGCGTATATTCTGCTGTCTAAGACTGCGCAGATCCACTGCGGTGCAGGCGGACTGCTCTTTGTCAAGAGCCCATAAGTACACCATGGAGAATATAGACTCTGTTTTCGATCTGACTTTTTTGAAGCTTAATCAGCGCTCGAGATGGGTAGGTATTGGTCCAGGAAGTGATGCGGGTGACTTTATGCCAAGCACTGCCTGTGCAGTTTGAAAGGATATCGGCGATGCACTTATAATGTCTAACGGGTGAGAGTGGCGACGAAAGTATACGTCCTTTCCGAACAAGCAAAGTTGATCTATTGAACACGCAACGAAGTAGGAACAACCGGCATAACTAGAGTGTCCAAGATGTACTGAATGCTCAGCTGGATGCAATTTATCACTGCGTGTGACTCAAAGACCGATCGGTTTGGAAATCGGACTTTATTGGCTGGGTTTAGAGTGTCCACGCCTTCTGAAGGCTGAAGTCTAATAAAATTAGAAGTTAGAAGGGTAGTCGACTGACTGAGATTCGTGTTTCATGGTGACTTTGCTGGCGAGCCTCTCTCGAACATAGGAATTACTCTGATACCGCGAGCTTCAGATCTAGCTCTGTGGTAGAATATCATTTAAAAGATTGAGTGAAGCTATGAACTTTCTTCGATGATCTGCGTTGATGTCGCTGGCTTGTTTGCGGTATGAAGATTTCAAAGTTTGCGGATAGAATTCAATGTTGAGCTCTCTGCAGACGTCTTGGATTATCGCTGTAGGGCTATCCACAAAACCTTCGTATATTATTCTTAGGGGATTGTAGCCTATTGCTGCAGTAAGAACCAGGAATTCTTGGTATGCCTTTCCAATTCCTACTATTAGCCTGGAGACAAGTGCTGGATCGAAAACCACATCATCAGGTGATAGGCGGCTCTTTTGAAAAGATGTAAACTGACCTGTTTGGGAGGCGATTGCAAAGCTAACGGCCTGAGAGATTACATCATTTCTCTGTACAGAGATAATTGATGGCTTGTTTTCGGCGTCCGTTTCGCTAGAGAACGGAATATAACCCCAGTTAATCAACATTCTAAGTTGATCAGTATTTACCTTTACAATCGATGGCTCTTGGCATAGGACTTCCTGGATATAGGCACTGAATGAGGGGAGTGACATTGCCTTGGACTTCTGAATAACTGCGCCGAAGTTCAGTGACTCATGTAACGATGGTAGCCTTGAATAACTACTCAACACATCGCAGAAATAGTTTGAGCCACAGCGGTTAGTAAAGTGAACAAATACCATGCGACCAATCCTTTTAGGCATGTCAGGGTGGCTTGTAATGTCACATTTCACTTGCCCTGAGAAGTGATTGCTAATCTTAGTAGCGTGTGTGCTTGAGTGGGGCGGCATTTACTTGAGGCAGGCAGAAGCCGATGCTATCATACATAACACGGCTTCAGGAACTCTAAGTTTGACGGTGAGATCCATCGGTGGCTGGACTTAATCCGCTCTGAAGTCATCCCGTGCTAACACTAACCCCAGGGTCCATTAGATGTCATCTTGATGGCTGTTCCTCAGCGCGGGTGCCAGCTATCCCAGCTACATGGGGCCTCCTGAGAAAGCAGTGCGCGCCTGCCTGGCAAGACAGCGAATACCCTCTCAGCATCTTGCTTAATCCTCAGGCTGCTGCCGGCTGATCACTAACCAGCGCCATTTCGCTCCTCCAGGCTGCACTGTGGGCCATAAGAAGTTTTAGCCAGCAGGCTAAAAGACAAAAAGAAGCTCCAGGAGCTTCTCGAGGTTCATGACGAGCACGTTCAACGCAATGGCGGAACCCTGGGTCGTGGCGAGCTTCTCACGGATCAGATCCAATCCATAGCGCCGTTTGCCCTGGCCGATCTTGCCCTCAACGGCATTGCGTTGCCGTTGGTCATCAAGAAACTGCTTCTTCTCCTCGGCCAGCAACTGTGGATCGCTCTTGGGGCGCCCGAGGCGCGGACCACTCAGGCGAATTCCATGACGCTGGCAGAAGGCTCGGTTGG
>SLGN01000426.1 GCA_007123695.1 Verrucomicrobiales bacterium | reverse complement strand
CCATGCCCGGGCTCCGCCACGCGCTGAAGCGCTGGACTACTTTGCCCATTTCGACCGCGGAAAGTAGTCCCGACCTTCAGGTCGTTGGCGGAGACTCCACGTGCCACGCCCGGGCTCCGTCACGCGCTAAAGCGCTGGACTACTTTGCCCATTTCGACCGCGGAAAGTAGTCCCGACCTTCAGGTCGTAGCGGAGACTCCGCGTGCCACGCCCGGGCTCCGTCACGCGCTAAGGCGCTGGACTACTTTGCCAGCAGCTTCGGGATCCGGTCTCCGTTCGACGATACCAAGATCGATTCACCGACAATCAGGGCACCGTGCTGATTGCAAGGCGCTGATCCTATTTCGCGATCTTTTCATCGTCGCCGTGGGCGGCGTCGCCTCTTTTCCCTTTTCCTCCTTTGGCTCCATTCGCACCCTTGGATCGGCTCTGGGTCGCGAGGAAGGCGACGAGGTCGCGGAGGTCGCGAGGGGGGAGGGCGGCGGCGACGGGGGGCATCGCGGAGACGGGCGGGGAGAGGGAGGCGATGTCGCGGCGGGCGATTTGGGTGCGGGTTTCGTCGAGAGCGACTAGGGTGACGGCTTCGTCGCTCTCTTCGGCGAGCCGTCCGACGAGGGACTCGCCGCTCTTCAGGGTGACGGAGGTCATGCCGTATCCGGGACTGATCTCGGCGTTGGGATCGACGATGGACTCGAGGATCTTGTCGCGGCCGAGCCGGTCGGCGACCTCGCGCAGGTCGGGGCCCTGGACGCCTCCGGCCTCGCCTCCGGGCCCTCCGGCCTTGTGGCACTGGAGGCAGGCCCCGTGGTTCTTGAAGACGAATTCCCCCGAGCCGGGATCGCCGCCGTGCAGGGCGAGCTGGAAGACGGCGTGCGGGTCGGAGGCGGCGTGTTCGGCGGCTTCGGGCCGGCCTGCCTCGGCGAGGGCAAGGTAGGCGTCGAGCCAGAGACCGGGCCGGAGCCGCGAACTGCGCTGCCGCCACAGTTCGGCGACGGGTTCGGGATCGAAGGCGGCGAGTCCGGCAAGGGCGGCCCGGGCCACGGGCAGGGGCGCCTCGGCGACGGCGGAGGGCGCGGTGGTGGCAGCGGTCTCGAGACCGAGGGCAAAGGCGGCCTTCATCGCGGCGGCGCGGACGGGAACGCTGGGGTCGTCGAGAATGGCGGAGATGGACTCGGCGGCGCCTTCGGCGCGGGAGGCGGCGAGGCTTTCGATGGAGGCGACGCGGAGTTCGGGGGAAAGATCGGCGTTGGCCGCCTGCGCAAGGAGGATGGTGGGATCGAGCTCGATTCCGGCGAGGGTCGCGAACTCCAAGGCGAGGGCGGTCAGTTCGGGATCGGAGGAATCCCGGAGGAAGTCGCGCAGCGGTCCGCCCAGCACCGGGGCGAGGTCCGAAAAGCTGCGCCCCTCGGCGACGGCCTGGGGGCGGTAGTGGCCGAGGACGGGGTCCGTGTCGATGGCCGCTTCCCACTGCTTGAGGCCGTTGAGGGCGGCTTTGCGGGCGGGTTGGGCGAGGGAGTCGTCGGCGGCGAGGGAGAGCATGGCGAGGGCACCCTCGGGCGTGCCGAGGCGGTAGTTTGCCGCGACGACGCGGAACTGGAGGGTGTCCGGGAGTTCGGCGAGGCCTTTGCGAAGGGCGGCAAGGGACCGGCCCGCCTCGGTGTCGAGGGCGGCGGTGCCGTAGATGGCATGGATCGCCTCGCGCCGTACCAGCGGGTCGGCGTCGTCGAGAAAGCCGGCGAGACCGGCGCTCTCCATCCGCCGCAACGCGAGCAAGGCGACGAGCCTTTCCTCGCGCGAGTCGGAATCGGCCTTGGCGAGGGCCTGGGCTTCGCTTGCAGAGAGTTCCAGAGAAGTCAGAAGCGCATGCCGGAGAACGACATCAATGCCGTTTTTTCCATTTTCGCGTGCGGTTGAAAACAGGGCCGAGACCGTCTCCGGATCGCCTGCTTCCGAGATCCGGCCGAGGGCGATGGCGGCGAGGGAGCGGACGCGGAGGGACTCGTCTTCGGCGAGCCGCTGGAGCAGGGCCGCTTTCGCCGAGGTGTCGCGCAGGTCTCCGAGAATGCGTGCGGCGTTGGCCCGCAGCTCGGCGTCTGGGGCCTCCAGCAGGGCATGGAGAACGTCGGCCCTGCCTTCGCCCCGGCGCAGCGCCTGACCGATTCCCCACGCGGCGTGAAGCCGGGGGATGGTAGCCTCCGTGTCGGCGGCGATTTCCTCAAGGGCGGCGATTCCTTCGCCGCCGTGATCGACGAGCGCGAACTGGGCCGCCTGCCGCACGCGGCGATCGGGGTGGGCGAGCAGCTCCCGCAGTTCGCCGATGTCGCGCTGGGCGAAGCCCTCGCGGAAGAGCGCGGCGACGCGGGCTCCGGCCTGGAGCTGGGCGGCTTCGGTGGGCGCGACGACTTGGATCGAGCCGTTTTCGTTGACGCTCCAGCCGCCGCCGAAGTCGCAGAGGTAGATCTTGCCGTCGTAGCCGAGCTCGACGTCGCTGGCGGCGATGCCCTTGAAGAGATCGCGCTCCTCGGCCAAGGCGTAGCCCGCGCCCCGGGCCTCGATGGAAACGAGGAGGGTGCGGCTGTTCTCGGGGGCGCCGCGGTAGTCGGTGACGAGGAAGCGGTTGCGGACGTTTTCGGGCAGGGATTCTCCAGTGAGCCAGGTCGCGCCCGAGGGCCCCCGGGCCACGTGGGCGGCGGGCGGGTAGACCCACTGGGGCTGGTCGTCCCGCCAGAGGTCGAACATGTGCTCGGCGACCCACATGGACTTTTCGGGGCGGAAATCGCCCCAGTCGAGGTGCTTGGCGTAGTGGTGGGCCGACTGGTGCGACATGTTCCAGCCCGAGTCGGTGCCCTCGAGAACGTAGACGAGCCGCGCCTCGTCGCCGATGTCGCCGGTGTTGTCGAAGGTGAAGAGATTGCCGTGGTCGTCGAAGGCGAGCTCCTGCGGATTGCGCAGGCCGGTGGCGTAGAGCTCAAGTCCGGATCCGTCGGACTCGCAGCGGAAGACGGCGCCGCGCCCCTCGCCGGAATGCGTTGTGCCGTCGGCGGTGGTCACGTGGAAGCTGCGGTCGCCGACGGTGAAGTAGAGGCGCCCGTCGGGCCCTCGCACGAGGCCGTGGAGGTCGTGCCCGATGAAGGAGACGCGGGCGCCGTAGCCGGTGGAGATTTCGACTTCCTCGTCGGCGCGGCCGTCGCCGGTGGTGTCGCGCAGGCGCCACACGCTCGGGATGCAGGTGAAGTAGACGTTGCCGTCGTCGGCGAGAATCGAGAAGCCGATGCCGTCCTCGGGGCGGCGGAAGCGGTCGGAGAAGACGCTGCGCCGGTCGGGGGCGCCGCTGCCGTCGGTGTCCTCGAGCAGGATGATGCGGTCGGCGACTCGTTCGAACCAGCCTTCGGGAAAGCTCGCGGCGTGCTTTTCGTACATGGCGAGGCGGTCGGCCACAGTTTCGGAGCGGAAGTCGTCGCGGATCAGCTGGTTCGCCCCGCGCAGGTCGGGGACGCCGAGCCAGAAGCGGTTCGCCTCGGCCACGTAGAGCCGCCCTTGCGGGTCGAAGCCGAAGCTGCCGGGATTCTCGACGAAGGGAAAGGCGACCCAGGTGCGGCCCTCCAGCCCCTCGTGCAGGATGATCCCGCGGAAGGCGGAGGTCGCGTTCGGCAGCGGAGGCATGTCCGCTTCGGCCACGGTCGGGAGAGGTTTGAAGCGGGCCTCGAGCTCGGCGGGGGTGATGGCGGAGAGGGAGCCGGGCAGCAGGAGCGCGGCGATCAGGAATGGGACGGGGGCGAGGCGCATGGCGGTAGGTATTACGCCGCACGGGAAGAATGCGCAACTTCGTCGGAGCGGGTTTGTGCCGTGCCGGAGTCGGCTTGCTCCGGCGCTCGCGCAGACCGGGGACGGGTCAGGGACGGGCTGGGCCTTTTTCTTTTCCCTTGCCCTTGCCTTTCCCCTTCGCCGGTCCGCGCCCCTTGGGATCCCCGAGCCACTCGCCCGTGAACCAGGCGATGCGGCGGGCCGGCTCGGTGCCGGGAGGGAAGGTCTTGAAGGCGGCGGCGTCGAAGGGGTGGGCGAGCGGCGAATGGCGGTGGAAGAGCGCGGCGGACTGGAGACCGAGTAGCTGCTCGGCGGGCGCCTCGCTGCCGTTGACGATTTCGACGAGAGGAGCGCGGGGGTCGAGGAGACCGGCAAGGCCGAGGAACTCGATGGCCCGCACGCGCACGTAGGGCTCGGGGTCGGAAAGGAGCCGGCGTCCGAGCGGGGCGAGATCGGCGGCTTCGGGGCCGTAGCTGGCGGCGGCGGTGGCCGCCCAGTAGCGGATTGCCGGAGTTGGCGAGGCGAAGGCTTCGCGAAGAGCGGCCTCGTTTTCGGAGAATCGTCCCAGCATGAGGTCGGCGGTGTCGATCAGGGCCGAGATTTCGGCGGACCGCGAGCGGCCCCAGGCGAGGGGATCCCCGAGAGCCTCGGCCACGACGACGCTCTCCGGGTAAAAGCCGAGGTCGGGCATGGCCTTGAGCCGTTCGCGGAGCTCTTCGCGCATCGAGGCGAGGCGCTCGCGCATGGAGGGCTCGTCGGCGAGGTTGCGCGTCTCGTGGGGATCGTCGGCGAGATCGTAGAGGGCCTCGGCGGGCCGCGGCTCGAAGAAGGCGCGCTGTTTCTGGTTGAGCCTACCGGCGTCGAAGAGTTCGCGCCATTCGCGGTAGGCGGCCATCTGGTAGCGGTAGTTGTTCTGCAGGGCGGCGGGCTCGTAGGGGTGGTAGTGGCGGATGTATTTCCAGTCGCCGATGCGGAGCGAGCGGGAGAAGTCGTATTTTTCGTCGAAGCGGTCGCTGTAGCCGAGGGTGCGGTCGCGTGCGGCGAGTTCGTCGGCGGAGAGACCGGCGCCGAGGAAGGGGCGGCCGTCCATCGTCTCGGGCACGGAGAGGCCGGCCAGGTTCATCACGGTGGGGCCGAAGTCGATGAACTCGACAAAGCCCCCGCTCTCGGACCCCGGCGCGAGCGGAGCGAGGTGGCGCCAGTTCTCCGGCACGCGGACGAAGAGCGGGATGTGGAGGCTGGT
>SLGN01000515.1 GCA_007123695.1 Verrucomicrobiales bacterium | reverse complement strand
TCGACATCGAACCGGACAAAACCAGGTCTAAGCACGGCTTTGCCGCCTTGCGTGTACCCTGTATAGGCTCGCTCCCACTTCGCGACTCGCAAAACGTCGGCCTCCTCCCACGAATTCGCAACTTCTTCGCCATCACCGTCGGTTTCAACGACTACGACATGAGCTGATATTTCACCCGCCTCCCTCGGCTCGACCACCCCTCCCAAGTGGTGCTTCTGCACCCGTCCGTCCGGTATCAAGACCCCGTTCTGGTCCACGGCCCCCGGCTCGAAGTTGCCGAGCCGGTAGACCGGGCTGCGCGGCACCTCGGCCACCCAGCTGCGCAGTCTCTGACCGGCGGCGATTTCGCCGTTGCTTTCGTCGACGATGCGGAAACCCTCCCACCAAGTGATGAGGCGCCCGTCGGGATCATCGACCTCCCACTGGTAGCTGCCGTCGCGCACGTAGGCGCGGTCGTAGTCGCTGAAGTCGTTGTAGCGGTCGAAGCCCACGAAGCGGGAAACGAGGTGGATGGCGGTCAGGTCGGGGTTGGTCAGGCTTGGATCGTCGTGAAGCTCGAAGTCGGCGGAGCCGTAATTGACGGCCTGCCACTGCTCCGGCACCGAGACGCTATGCCCGTATGCGATGGTCCGCAGTTCGGTGTCCGCGATTCGATCCGTGTATGCGACGCTGACGATTGCCTCGCCTTCGATCTCCGTCCAGGGGTAGGAGCCTTGGGAATATTCGAAGGTCCAGGCAAGGGAGAGGGTCGGCCCGGTTTCGGTCGCGGTTTCGGAGATTTCAGTCCTTTCCACGCCCCAAGCGCCGAACAAACTTGCGGACGGGAGGGTTTCCGAGTGCGTCGTCGTCTCGCCGCTGTCTTTGTCGAGGTGCCAGCCGTGGGTATGCATCTGCCCGAGGATCCATGGATAGGTCGGAAATTCGTGAATCGCGCTCCCGATGGACAGTTCACCCGAAAACTCGCTTGTCGAGTGGTAGGTGTCATCAGGGGAGTCGACATGGACGCTGAAGGTGCTCTCGAACTCCCATTCGCCCTCCATGAGCGGTTGCTGGAATCCTTCCCGGTCGTTGGTAATTGTCGAGGGATACTCGCCTTTGATCGTGATTCCGCCGGTCCAGGTCAAGTCGTTGGTGGTGGTCACGCTGTCGGCTTCCACCGTCATGCCGAGATCCCCTGAAGTCGACTCGCTCCAGCTGTGCTTCGCGTAGTACCTGCGGCGATCCTCGTGGATGACGCCCCACCCGTTCTTGTGGATGTTTTCGGCGCGGTTGTTCTCGTAGTGCAGGCGCAGACCGGTCTCGTCGAACTCGGGATCGTCGAGCTCGAGGTCGTCCGCCGTTCCCGGCGGCGCGGGAATCGCCGGATCGAGCCCGAAGCTGGGGCGAGCCCAGTCGGGCACCATGTCGTCGTGGGTGGAGCTCTTGTTGGGATCGAGACCGAAGACGAACTCGTGGCGGAGGCTGAGCCCGTCGCCGTCGTCGTCGCGGTAGGGCGGCGTCGCCCCCGCCTCACCGAGGTGGAGGCGCTCCCAATCGTCCGGCAGGCCGTTGCGGTCGCTGTCGTTGTCGGGCACCCAGACCTCCCAGCGGTGCGCGACGTCTTCGATCGGGTTCTCCGGATCCTCGCCGTAGTCTACCCAAGCGGTGGAGACGAGAATGTGCCCGGAGTCGTTGACGGCCCAGAAGCGGGCGTGCGTCCTCGTCGCCGGGGCGTGGTTCGGTTGGGTGGAAAGGACGACTGGCGTGAACTCCGTCCTCCCCCGCTGGAGCAGAAAAGCTTCGCCCCAGCCCTCGAGCGGGATCGGGTGGGAGAAACTGCTCATGCCGCTATGCTCCCACGAGAACTGGGTGGCGAAGCCCTGGCCGGGGTCGTCGGGGTCGGCCCTCAGCACGCCCCCAACCATGTCGCCGCGGCGGTTCAGGCCCGAGGCGAAGGTCGCCCAGGGGACGACCTCTTGGTAGTCGTTGTAGAAGACCGGCTGCAGCGCCTCGCCCGCGCCCTCGAAGAGCGGGTTGCCGTGGGCGTCGAGCAGCGGGTTGCCGTAGATGTCGTGGGTGCTGAGAGGCTCGCCGGTTTCGCCATAGCCAGCGGGCGACACCCCGGTGCCGGGCAGGAGAGGGCCGGTGGGGCCGATCTTGAGCGTGCGCCCGTCGCAGGACCAGCTCGCGTTGCGCGAGTGGTAAAGCCCCGGAATGCCGTTGGAGGACGCCCAAGGCCTTCGCGGCCCCGAGGCCCAGTCGCCGCGTCGGTTGAGCGAGTGGAAGTAGTGGGAAGGATGGGGCGTCGTCCCCCAGTAGCCGCCGGTCGGAGGGGGGAGAAGCCCCAAGCCCGCCGTGGGGAGCTGGCCGTAGGGGCCGATGGCCAGGCGCATGGGGCTGAGGGGCGTCCAGGCGGGCTGCGGGCCCAGCCCGAGCAGACCGGCGGGGTGGACGAGGGTCTCGCCCCGCTCGCTGAGCCCGAGCACGCTCGGAACCGGGTCCCCGGCGAGCGGGTGCCGCTCGAGCTGCCCGCGGCGCCAGCGAAGGAGGAAGCGGGTGGCGCCGCCGAACTCGGGGTCGGGCTCATGCAGCTCGACCGAGGCGGTGACGAAGCCGGAATCGGTGACATGGAGGCCGGTGACCCATTTCCAGCCCTCGCCTTCGCCGAAGGCGTGCGCGTGGCGCTGCTCGTCGAGGATGCGGAGGTGCCAGCGGTGCTGCCCTTCGGTAACGTGCGAGAAGCTCGCCGCGACGAGGCCGAGGTTGCTCTGGCGGATCTCGCGAAGGTGGACGGCGGGACCCGCCGGGACCGGCCCGAGAGAATCCTCGGCGGGGCCCCAGCCGTCGTGGCCGGTGATCTCGCCCGCCGCGTTGGTTTGCACTGCGAAGGGGTCCCAGCGCCGGAGCCGCAGCTCGCCAGCGACGGTTTCGATCCGCGCCAACTGCCCGAGATCGTTGAAGCCGCCGACGAGCGGGCCCGGCAGGTGAAGATCGGCGATGACCCCGCCGCTCCAGCCGCTGAGCCCGCCCGCGACCGGGACACGCCGCCATTTCGGCGTCGGCGGCACAATGCCGTGCTGGTATTCCTGGAGGTGGGTCAGCCCGTTGTAGTCCCAGTCGTAGTCGGCGGCGTGGGGGTCGTCGAAGTCGAGCCCGTGCTGGATCTCCCAAGTGTCGGGGATGCCGTTGGCGTTGACGTCGACGGTTTCCGGGGTGGACGCGGGGTCGTGGGGGTCGGAGCCGGCAAGGTACTCCTCCAGGTTGGTGAACCCGTCGCCGTCGGGGTCGAGATGGGCGTCGGCGGCGGCGAAGGGGTCGAGCCCGTGGAGGATCTCCCACCAGTTGGGGATGCCGTCGCCGTCGAAGTCGGCGTCCCGGTCGGCGGCGCTGGTGCCGAGGGGGTCGAGGCCGAAGAGGATCGCGGCCCGGTCGGGGATGCCGTCCCCGTCGCTGTCAGCGAGGTTGGGGTGGGTGCCGAAGACGTACTCCTGGAAGTTGGTGAGCCCGTCGCCGTCGGGGTCGGCGTCGGGATCCTGGCCGATGGCGCCGAAGTGCCGGATCTCCCAGGCGTCGGGCAGCCCGTTGCCGTCGCTGTCGTTGTCGGGGACCAGGAGCCCGAAGCGCGGCAGGTAGGCGGTGTAGGTCCAGGGCTCGGGGCCGCTGCCGGAGTCGTGCAGCCCCTCGCCGTCGAGCTCCTCGGCCTCCCAGAAGACCGCCGCGACGCGCCCGGTGCGGTTGATGGCGAGGAACTCCGAGTCGTAGGGGCCTTCGTGGACGAGGTGAAACCCGCCGGGACGCCAGAGGAAGCCTTGGCGGGTGCCGGTTTCGACCTCCGTCGAGGCCAGCGGGTCCCCGGGTTCGCCGATCCAGACCGACTGCCGGGCGGGGCCCTGCAGGAACCCGGCGAGATCCCCGAGCGGGCTCAGCGCGACCGGAACGACGTGGCGGGCCGGGTCGGGGCCTTGCGGGTCGTAGTCCGGGTCGGTGAGCACCGAAGGCGGGAAACCGGACGCGTGGAAGGTCGCCTCGAAAGCTGGCGGGGGCTCGAGGGCCTCTTCGGTGAGTTCGGGGATGACGGATTCGAGAATGTCGCCGCCCCGGTTCGAGAGCCAGCGGCGGGTCTCCGAGCGCGAGGAGGCGCCCTCAAGATCGGCCAGATCGCCGGCCTCGGTGAGCACCACGGTGTCGGCGTCGGCCAGGGATTCGTCCCATTGTCCGCCGACGAGCACGCGCACGTCGGAGTCGTCGCCGAAGGCGGCGAGGATCTCCCCGCGGGCGCTGGCGTCGCGGTAGTGCAAGTCGCCGTGGGGGTTTTCGTGGTGGACGGTCTGGCCGCCGCGGTGCTGGAAGACGCGCCAGCGCCCGTCGCCGCCCTGGTAGCGCCCGTAGACGAAGCCGGAGTCGGTGATCTTCTCGACGCTGAGGCCCTTGGCGCCCTGGGGCTCGATCACATGGGTGCTTGCGCCGGGAATGTCGCGCAGCACCGCCGCGGTGGCGGCGTCGAACTCGGCCTGCCCCGGTCCGGGGGCGCGCCACCCGGCGACGAGGCCGAAGTTGTTCTGGGCGAGCTCGGTGGGCTCGAAGGCGCCGCCGAAGGCGCCGCGATCGACCCACGCGCCCGCTTCGAAGCGCTCCAGCACGCCGTCGGCGAGGCGGATCAGGTGGCCCATGTCGTTGAGGGTGGCGATGCCGCCGACGCCGACGCCCCCGCCCGGGACTTCGACGAAGGCCCAGTCGGTGTTGGGGTCCGCGTCCGGGTCGGCGAGGAACTTGTCGAGGTTGGAGAGTCGGTCGTAGCCGAAATCGCGCGACGCGTCCGTCGGGTCGAAGGGATTTAGACCCTTGGCGGATTCCCAGGCGTCCGGGATGCCGTCGCCGTCGGAGTCGTAGGTGGGGCCCGTGTCGTAGGTGGGATCTTCGCCGTAGGCGCAAAATATGATCGTCAACCCGAACAATGCGGTCGCTAACCCGAAGACGGGAGCAAGGAGTCTAGGCGTGGAAAGCGGTTCCATTGTGGCGAGATTGGTATCATGACTGCGAGAAATCCGTCAACTAAATTTCCCCGAAAGTT
>SLGN01000693.1 GCA_007123695.1 Verrucomicrobiales bacterium | reverse complement strand
CGACAGTCTCCCTTGGGCGTGATTCAGGGAGGACCGAAGAAGCACGTTGAAGTGCCCGGAAAGATTCAAGGTCCGTCGCAAGCAGCCGCTCCGGAAGAACCGCAGTCGGAAGGAATGCGACGTCGTGGGCCCGGCGATTCCGATCCCGCGACGAGACCGTGCGGCGTCCCGCCTTCGCAGGAGTCTGGAGCTGCGTGCTCGGGTCGAGGCGGGCGCTTATTCGTTCGCTTCGCCGACCGGCGCCAGAGCGCCTGCGGGGGCAGGGCGGTCGCTCGGTGCGGAGCCGGGAAGCGCGGCGGAACCGTCGCGGCGGGCGACGAGGCTCTCGACGATGCGGTTGGCCAGGGCGGCGTGGCCCGAGGGAAGCTTGAGCACCAGCTTGCGTCGGCCCTCCAGATCGAAGAGGACGACATCTTCGCTCAAAGCGCGGCGCTCCTGGGTGATTTCGAGGTTTTCCAGAGCGAGATCGGAGTGGTAGGGGCGCCACCAGCGCCGGCCCACGAAGTGGAGATGGCCGGGGCGGCTCGATTCGGCCACGATGCGGCCGATCGTCATTGGAGTGAATCCGGGAAACCGCTTCGCCAGACCCACGACCACGCGCGCCGACCACTCGGGATCGGCCTTGCGGCCGCCGAGGACCTTGCCCAGCGTCTGGTGCTCGACCGAGCCGAGGGTGCCGTAGAGGAGTTCCTCGTCGGCCCTCGAGACGAGCGAGGCGACCTTTCTCGAAACAAGCCAGAAGAAGGCCCGGATGCGGCGGAAAAGCTTCGGCGCGAGGTAGGCGCTGGCCAGGAGGAAGAGCACGAAGACGCAGGCCGCGAGGATGGGATTGATGCTCATGAGGACGAGCCCGCCGAGGACGGCGGCATCTTCCGATGTGCTGGCGATGACGTTGGAAAACGGCTCGGGCGACGCATTGATGGCGAGCCGGGTGCCCGCCTTGAATCCGTGGGAGACGAGGGTGGTGCCGCCGGCGAGGAGGCCGATGAGCACCTCGAAGGCGGGGTCGGTCGGACCGAGAGTCTGGATCGCGAGCAGGGCCCCGCCGACGGGCCGCACCAGCGTGTGGATCGAATCCCAGAGGGAATCGACCCAGGGCACCTTGTCCGAGAAGAATTCCAGGCAAAGGAACACGCCCGCGAAGGTCAGCACGAAGGGGTCGCCGAGCACCATCAGCTCGGGATAGGTCGCCGAGACATCGACCCAGCCCAGATGGATGGCGAGCCCGGTCACGAAGACGACGAGGTAGAGATTGAGTCCCGCAAGGGTGGCGAAGCCGAGGGCGACGCAGAGGGTTTCAAGCGGTTGCATGGGGAAGCGACGGGGGTTCGGCTGGCTCGGTTGGCTGCTGGACGGAAATGGGGCGGGGACGCCAGCCAAGCACGGATTCAAGTTTCGCGTGTCTACGACACCGTAAACGGCTCAAGCGTTCGGAACCATAGGCGAGATCGCCGTCTACTGCCGACGCCGGGCGCGATTACGGAGGTGAAAAGCTTCATTGAAAATACATATTATCTCTCGATGAAGGGACCGCTCCAGCTCCTTTTCGCCGCGTTCGTTGGCGCGGTGTGGATTTTTCCGACTGCCGCAGGGCAGACCGGGGAATTCCACGAGCGCGAGCCCATCCTATACCACGAAACCGAGCCGGACACCAAGCTGACCCGCTTCCTCGCGGCTGCCGAGGGGAACGAGGTGCTCCGCTCGGGGACGCACCGGGAAATCCTCGAGGAGCTGCTGCGCGGACTGGAGATCCCGCCGGAATCGCAGGTGCTCGTCTATTCGAAGACGAGCGCGCAGAACGAATTCATCTCGCCCGAGACTCCCCGCGCGATCTATTTTTCCGACGACGCCTACCTTGGCTGGGTCCGGGGCGGCGAGATCGAGGCGGCCAGCTTCGACGCGCGGCTCGGGATGGTCTTCCACCTCGTCCAGCTGAACGGACGCGAGCCCGGATCGCCGCCCGAACTGGTCCGCGACCGTTCCTGCCTGAACTGCCATGCCGGCTCCTCGAACCGCGGCCTGCCCGGCCTCATGGTGCGGTCGGTCCACGCCACCGCGACGGGCCTGCCGCTCTTCGAGGCGGGTACCTTCCACACCCGCCAGACGAGCCCCATCGAGGAACGCTGGGGCGGCTGGTACGTCACCGGTGAGGTCGAGGGACGGGAACACCTCGGGAATGCCATCGCAAGGGCGGCCCCGGGCGGGCCGGGGGTCGAACTCGAGCGTCTCGCCGAGGGCCCGCTCGCCACGCTCGACGGTCTTTTCGCCTGCGGACCCTACCCCGGCGGAGCGCAAAGCGATGTCGTCGCCCTAATGGTGCTCGAGCACCAGGTCGGGGTCCACAACCTGCTCGTCGAGGCGAATCTCGCGACGCAGGCCACCCTGCACCGGCACGCCGAGATGCAGAGGGCCTTCGGCGAGCCGGTCGACGCCCCGCTTTCCGAGACGAACGAGCGCATTCTCGACCGACTCGCCACCCGCGTGCTGCGCGAAATGCTCTACGTCGGGGAGACCGAACTGCCCGGCGGAATCGAGGGCACGGGGGCGTTCCAAGCGGCCTTCGAGCGGGGAAGGCGCAAGAATTCGGCGGGTCGCTCGCTGCGCGACTTCCGCCTCTACGGTCGCCTCATGAAGCACCGCTGCAGCCATCTCATCGAATCCGAAGCGTTCGCGCATCTGCCCCGGGCCATCCGCGACCGCATTCTGGAGCAGCTCCACGGCATCCTCGTCCGCCCCGGCGACTGGCCCGAATTCGCCCACCTCGGCGCGGCCGAGCGCGACCACATCCGCTCCATCGTCGCCGAAACGGTAGCCGGTCTCCCGGATTGCTGGAAGTAGGCGGCTCCGACGATTCCGCCGGGATCCCCCTGCGAATCCCGTTGAAGAAAGGAAGGCATCCGCGAAGGTTCACGTCCGACGGGGTTGCTGCGCAACCCCGGCCCGAAGCCCACCCCCCTGCCGGAATGCCTTCGCCCCCCACCAGCACAGCGCCGAATCCGGACTCGTCGGTTCCCGTCGCCGCGCCCGCCGAGCACGGGAGCTCGTTGGGGCGCGACGCCTGGCTGCGCCTGCGCCAAAACCGCGTCGCCATGGCGAGCCTCTGGTTCTCCATCGCCATTGTCGCCGTCAGCTTCGTCGGTCCGCTGCTGCCCGGCATCCCCGACCCGAACGCGACCCATCCTGACTTGCAGTCGATGCCCGCGTTCGCCTCGGCGACATCGATGGAAGGCGTCGAGGTCTTCTACCTGCTCGGCAGCGACCACCTCGGGCGCGACGTTTTCTCGCGCATCCTTTATGGCGGGCGCGTTTCGCTCGCGGTTGGCTTTCTCGCTACCTTCGTCTCGCTCACCATCGGCGTCGCCTACGGAGCGGTCTCGGGCTACCTCGGCGGACGCGTCGACGCCGTGATGATGCGCGTCGTCGATATCCTCTACGCCCTGCCCTTCATGATCATCGTGATCATCCTCACCACCTACGTCTCGGCGATGGCGGACTGGGGGCCAGTCCGATACCTCAACGATCTCTTCGGCAACACTCTCTGGCTGCTCTTTCTCTGCATCGGCGCAGTCGAGTGGCTCACCATGTCGCGCATCGTCCGCGGGCAGATTCTCTCGCTGAAGCGGCAGGAGTTCGTCGATGCCGCCCGCAGCCTCGGGCTTTCCTCGCCCCGCATCCTCTTCCGCCACCTCGTCCCCAACACGGTCGGACCCGTCATCGTCTACACGACCCTCACCGTGCCTGCGGTGATGCGGCTCGAGGCGATCCTCAGCTTCCTCGGGCTGGGGGTGCAGCCGCCCGACGCGAGCTGGGGATCGCTCATCAAGGAGGGCGCCGACCTCATGGCGAGCGATCCCGGGCTCCTCGTCTACCCCGCCATCGTGTTCGGCGCGACGCTCTTCAGCCTGAACTTTCTGGGCGACGGACTCCGCGACGCTCTCGACCCGAGAAGTTCGAAGGACTGAACCCGGTCGAATTCGGCACGCTACTGGAGGAGCCACTCCACGAGGTCGCCCGCTGCTTCTCCTCCTTCGCCCGCGAGACGCAGAGGCAGCCTTTCGTTTAACAGCGCCAGGCCCGGCACGTCGAGATATTTCGACCCGCCCGGCAGGAACATCGGATCGCGGTAGTCGAGCACCTGTCCAAAGCGGAAGCCCCCGGTGTCCGCCGCGCAACGGTCGATGGCGGCCCCCGCAAGCGCGCGCGCCGCCAGGGCGACCACCCCGCTCTGCCCCGAGCCGACAAGCACGACGCTGTCGGGGCTGGGGTGCGTGCCCACCTTCGCATTCCGCAAGAAGGTCACGAGAGTGAGGACGTCGTGGACCCTCTGGGCAAAGAGCGAGTGGTTGTAGCCATGGGTGTAGCCGGCAAACTCGCGCGGGTTCTCCACGACCCGCGTCCGCGTCACGGGGTCGCCGCCTTGGAAGAGCAGGTCGGCCCCGACGACGGCGACTCCGGCGGCGAGAAGGCCCTCCACTTCCTCCCCGGCGAGGCCGGCCCTCCCTCGGTCGTCCAGCCAGACTGCGACGCGGCCCTTCCATTCCTTTGGATAGAGCCACGTCACCGCGACCCGCTCGCCATGGCTCCGGTTCACGAGGACACCGGACATCTCGAAGTGGCCGCCGCGGTCCTCTTTCCCCTCGAGCTCCCATTCCACCTCGCCCGCGTCGGAGTAGGTCCGGTCGAGCACGGTCTCCAAGGCCGGCCTCAGGATGCCGCCGCGCCCTTCCGCGCTGGCTGCCACGTCGCCGAGCTGTTCCGCAGCGTCCTCGGCGAGCCATTTCAGCACGGCGCGCTCGAAGTCCTCGTCGCGCAGCTCCGGGGCGGGATGCTCGTCGTTCCACACCGTGAGCTGCTCGGGCGGCAGCGGTTCGAAATCCTGCTCGATCACCGGCTCCTCGAACCCGAGCCCGAAATGCCGGTTGAGGAAAGTGTAGAAGGCGCTGCGGGTCACCGCATTGTAGTTGTGAGGGAAATGTTCGCCACGCAGCAGGAAGACATTGTCCTTCTTCCCATGCAGCCCGTAGAGGGCCTCCAGCTCGGGGAAGCCCTTTGTCGCGAACTCCCT
>SLGN01000510.1 GCA_007123695.1 Verrucomicrobiales bacterium | reverse complement strand
TCTCCATCTCCTTCGCGACGTCTTCGCCGTCCGCAACCGGAGCGCCCAGAAACTCGACCACGAGCCGCAGTTCCTCCCAGTCCGGCGTGCGGTTGAGGCAGCGCCGGTAGGCTGCGGTGATCCGTTCATCGTCCGACGTCGCCTCCGCCATGACCCGCTCCGCCAAGGCCGCCGCCCTGGCCCGGACGAAGTCGCTGTTCATCAGGAAAAGCGCCTGGGGCGGCACGTTGGTGCTGTCGCGCTTGCCGGTGACGAGGCTGGGCTCGGCGAAATCGAACTGGCGCAGCACGTCGGGCAACTGGTCGCGCATCACCGGCAGGTAGACGGAGCGATGGAACGATCCGTCGAGGTCCTCGGGGATGTTCTTGTTGAAGGGCACCATGGCGCCGGATTGGCTGCCCAGCTCGGCGACGAGGGATCCGGAGCGTGGGGAAAGGTCGAGATCGCCCGAGGCGGCGAGCATGGCGTCGCGCATGGACTCGGCGTCGAGCCGGCGCTTGGGCTGGCGCCAGAGGAGACGGTTGTCGGGATCCTTGAGAAAGGCATCCTCGCGCCAAGTCGAAGCTTGTTGATAGGTGCGCGAACTCACAATCTCGCGCACGAGCGCCTTGACCGACCAGCCCTGCTCGACGAAGCGCAGGGCGAGATGGTCGAGCAGCTCCGGATGGCTCGGCGCGGCGCCGGTGCGCCCGAAGTCGTCGACGGTCTCGACCAAGCCCGCGCCGAAGAGGTGCGACCAAACCCGGTTCACGAAGACGCGGGCGGTGAGGGGATGCTTTGGATCGGTGATCCACTGCGCCAGCTCAAGGCGGCCGCTCGCGTCCGGCGGCACGGGCCCTTCGGTCGCAAGCCCGTAGATCGCGGGAATGGCCCGCGGCACGGTCTCGGCGGGATGGGCCAGCTCGCCGCGCTCGTAGCGGGGCGAGTCGATTTTTTCCTCCGCCTCCAGCACGCCCATGCAGAGGGGCAGGGCTCGGCCTTCCTCGTCGACGGTCTCCAGCTTGCCGACGAGGGGGCCCCGGGTCCAGAGGATGCGCAGGGCCTCGCGGAGAAGCTCGTTGAACTCGCTCTGCAAGTCGCGGCCTTCCGCCCGCGCCTTCTCCACATACTCCTTCGAGGCCTTTTCCTCGGCGTCGAGCTTGGCGAGCTTGGCGTGCAGGTCCTCGACCTCCTTCTTCGTGATGGAGCGGTTCGGGACGAGCTGCCCCGGCAGGTCGGGCAGGCGGATGAGCTTGCCGCCGCGGTTGCTCTCCGAATCGACCCAGGTGCCGTAGCGAGTGTCGGTGCTCTTGAAGATCCCGGCGAGGGCGTAGTAGTCCGCCATCGTCACGGGATCGGCCTTGTGGTCGTGGCAGCGGGCGCAGGCTAGCGAGCTGGCGAGAAAGGCGCGGGAAAAGGCGTCGATCTGCTCGTCGGCGACGTCGGCGGCGAACTGGGCGGCGTCCTGCTCGGCGAGGTTTTTCGGACCCATCGCGAGAAAGCCGGTGGCGACGAGGAGGCGGGCGCGCTCGGCATCGTTCTCGTAGGGCAGCAGGTCGCCGACGAGCTGCTCGGTGAGGAAGCGGTCGTAGGGCAGGTCCCGGTCGAAGGCGTCGATGACGTAGTCGCGGTAGCGCCACGCGTGCGGGTAGATCAGGTTCGCCTCCTTGCCGTTCGACTCGGCGTAGCGGACCACGTCGAGCCAATGGCGCGCCCAGCGCTGGCCGAAGGCGGGATTCGCCAGCAAGCTGTCGATTTGAGATTTGAGATCTGAGATTTCAGATTCCCGAGGAGGCAGGCCGGTCAGGTCGAAGCTCAAACGGCGCTGCAACACGGCCGGCTCGGCGTCGGGCGAAGGCTCGAGCCCGTTTTCCTCGAGCTTGGCGAGAATGAACCGGTCGATGTCGTTGAGAGGCCAGTCGGTGTCTCCCGTTTCGGGGATCTCCGGGGCGACGGGCGGGAGAAAGCTCCAGTGCCGCTTGCGGCTGGCGGGATCGGCTCCGTCGGGCGCGGCGCCCGGCTCGCGCGGATCGGCGGCGCCGTCGGCGATCCATCGCTCGAAGTCGCTCAGAACGGTCTCGGGCAGGCGCGGCTTGCGCGGCGGCATCGCAAGGTCGGGATCGTCGTGGCGGATCGCCGCGAGGAGCAGGCTGTCCTTCGGCTGCCCGGGGACGAGGGCCGGCCCCGAATCGCCGCCGCGCAGCAGGGCCTCGCGGTCGTCGAGCCGCAGCCCGCCCTTGGCGCTGTCTGCCTCGATCGAGTGGCATTCGTAGCAATGCTGGACGAGGACGGGCCGGATCTTCGATTCGAAGTGGGCAGTGTCGGCACCCATGGAGCCGCCGACGAGAAGGAAAAGAAGGAAGTAGCATGGGCATCTTGCCCATGCATCCCGGATAGATGATCGAGGGCGGTCGAGGCTACATTCGCTCTTTTGCGCCGTCCGCGCCGAAAGCATGGCCGAGGGCTGCGCTGGCAAGATGCCCATGCCGCATCCCAGTCGATGAAGGCTCTTTCTGATTCCGCTCATTTGAATTCCATCCATGCTTTGGTGATTGTGTCAGGCCAATTCGCGCCGAGATCGGTCGTCTTTCCGTCCCGCCACAGCATCCAACGGACGCGTTTCGACCCGGGACCGGCGGCGGCGAATGTGAACTCCTCCGCGTTCCGCCACGAGGGCATCGCCCGGGTCTTCCAGCCCGGGTTCGGTCCGGCGACGAGCTCGCTTTTCCCGCTCTCCAGATCGACGAGCGCCACGGCGTCGGTGCCGCTCTCGACTACGAGGAGGCGGCGACCGTCGGGCGAGGGCACGAAGTAGCCGAGGTCCATGGGCAGGGCGCCCTCGGCCGCGGGAATGGCGACGGGAGGGCCCCCGGCGGCGGGCAGGCGGTAGAGGCGGGGGTTCTCCCCGATCTCCCCCGGGGCGGCGGGGAGGGTCGCGGGATGGCTCGCGAAAAGGATGTCTCCGTCCGGCAGCACCGCGAGACGGGGGGAGAACGCGACGACGGCGTAGGCGAGCCCGCCGTCGTCCTCGCCTCCCGGCGGCGAATCCCCGAGCCGGCCCCGGTCGTCGAGGACGAGGCGCCGTTCGATCTCGAGGAGACCGCCGTTGCCTTGCGAGATCGAAGACAGGAACACCAGCGACCGCCCCTCCGGCGTCCAGTCGAAGGCGCGGGTGGTTCCCGCAGCGACCGTCACCGCCGGTCCGGGATCGAGCGGCAGCGCGACGAGATCGTGGCGGCCGGCCTCGCCCGATTCGGCGGCGCAGGCGACGACGGGATGGCGCGGCGAGACCTTGAGCGAGGCGATTCCGCGAAGACCCCTCGAGAGGATCTCGGCGGGGCCGCCGGAATCGGGTCGCAGCACCGCGATCTCGTGGAGGACGAAGGCCCGCATCTCGCCGTCGCCGGACGCGAGGGAAGCGAGGGCCTTCGGGGCGCCGTCCAGGGCGGAGCGGACGGAAGCGGCATCCCTCGCCAAGGCAAGGCGGAGCGCGTTGCCGAGGACGAGTGATTCGCCGGGGGCGAGCTTGCCAAGGAGCTGTTCGGCCCGGTCGGAGTCGCCGTGCAGGGCGACAGCGGCCTGGAGCAGGGCGGGCACGCGGGCGGCGAGTGCCTCGACCCGGGCCGAGTCGGACTCGGAGAGAAGGGGGGCGAACGCTTCCCATTTCGGCACAATTCTCACGCGGTGGACGACAAGCCCGGAGCTGTCGGGCAACCAGTCGAAGGCATCGACGAGAAAGCGCCCGGGCGATTCGTCGCGGTCGGCGAGCGGCGGGGAGAGTTCCCCTTGCGAATCTGCGAAGTGCAGCCGCTGCTCCGCGAGGACGGCGGCGCGGTTTCCGTCGGGCGACCACTCGGCGCGTTCCTTCGGCTCGCAGCCCGCGAGAAGGAAAAGCACAACGCAGCCAAGCCATCGTTGCGGAGCCGCACCGCGGGCTTCCCGCTTGCGGAACTCCTTCGGCCCCCGCCTCCGGTCGGCAGGATGGCCGTCTGACCTCTCCGGCTTTTGGCTCGGGCCACTTGAATCTAGCGGACGCATCTGGCTAGGAGTTCGGATCGGCAGGCAGAATCACGGCGAGGCGCCCGTTTTCCTCGAAGCGGTAGCGGGCCCAGGGGGACGGGGCGGACTGGGGCGGGGGACCGGCGATGTTTTCGCGGCTAGAGCCGGAGGGGCTGCCTCCCTTCCCTGCGAAGAAGCCGCCGGCGGCGGCGAGCCCGAGCAAGGCGATCGCCGCAGCGAGGCGGAGCAACCCGGGGAGCGGCGGCGCGACGGCCGGGAAGACGGCGGGCCGTTCGGGCTGGAGCGCCAGCGGACGCGAAACCACCGCCGCTTCGGCAAATCCGACGGCCTTGCGAATCCGTTCGGCCTCGGCGCGGCGCTCGGGAAAATGCGCAAGCCAAGCTTCGAGCAGAGCCGAGGCGTCCTCGGACAGCTCGCCGAGGGCCTGGTCGATAAGGAGGGCTTCGAGTTGGTTGGTGGTCATGAGGCAAGAATCATGGGTCATGGGTCATCGGCGGCAAGTCGGTCGCGCACCGTCGCGACGGCGTGGTGGAGGCGCGAGCGCACCGTGCCGACGGGGATGCCGAGGGCCTCGGCGATCTCGGCGTAGGAAAGCTGTTGGGTGAAGCGCAGGTCCATGATCTCGCGCTGGAGGGGAGGCAGCGTTTCGATGACCTCGCGGGCGGTCTCGACGCGCGGGTCGGCTGCGGGTGTTTCGATGGTCGCAGGTGCCAGTTCCACTCGATGCGCCCGCTCGCGGTCGCGCCGTTTCCATGCCGCCAGGCTGACGTGGCGGGCGATGCCGAAGAGGTAGGCCCGCAGCGACCGGGGTTTCCCGCCCCGCTCCAGTCCCCGGGCCATCTCAAGAAAGGTCTCCTGCACGAGATCCTGCGGTGCCTCGCCCCCGTCGCCGTGGCGTCGAGTGAAATAGCGCGTCAGGTCGTCCGCCGCTTCCCGGAAGAGGCGCTCGAGATCGGGCTGCTTTTCGATGGCTTGCAAGGGGTTCGACGGGGCTGTTGGAATACGGCAAGTCCTGCCGTCATAAAAGAAGGTGGGTGCCGGATGGAAAAAGGTTCACGGTAATTTGAATTTTTTTCTCCGG
>SLGN01000635.1 GCA_007123695.1 Verrucomicrobiales bacterium | reverse complement strand
TGGGCGCGGCCCTCGACGGCCTCCATGCCGAGTTCGTCGGTGGCCCCGATGGTGTGGCCGGCGCGGCAGCCGCCCCCGGCGAGCCAGATCGTCATGGCGTTGGGGTTGTGGTCGCGGCCGTAGGCGGTGCCGCCGCGCACCCCGTTGTCGGGCGTGCGCCCGAACTCGCCGCACCAGACCACGAGGGTCGACTCGAGAAGGCCCCGCTCCTTCAAGTCGGCGATGAGCGCGGCGATGGGCCGGTCGACTCCGGCGACGAGATTGCCGTGGGCCCGCTCGATGTAGTCGTGGCTGTCCCACGAACCGTGGTAGAGCTGCACGAATCGCACCCCCTTTTCCACCAGCTTGCGGGCGAGGAGGCATTTGCGCCCGAAGGCGTCGGTCGGCTCGCGCCCGATCCCGTAGGCTTCCTTGGTGCTCGCCTTTTCCCCCGAGATGTCGAGGGTCTCGGGCACCTCGGTCTGCATGCGGTAGGCCAGCTCGTAGCTCTCCATCCGCGCGGAAAGCTCGGCGTGGTCGGGATGCTCGGCGGCGTGGGCGGTGTTGAGCTTCGCGAGCAGGTCGAGGTTGCGGCGCTGGTGCTCGCGGGAGACTCCCTCGGGCGGGGACAGGTCGAGAATGGGCGAGCCCTTGGGCCGCAGCGGAGTGCCCTGGAAGTGGGCGGGCAGGTAGCCGTTGCCCCAGTTGGCGGCGCCGCCCTGCGGATAGCTGACTTCCGGCAGTACGACGAAGCCCGGCAGGTCCTCGTTCAGCGACCCGAGCCCGTAGCCGACCCAGGCCCCGATGCCGGGATCGCCGCCGAAGCGGTTGCCCGTGTTCATCTGGAACATCGCCGTGGGATGGTTCACGCTGTCGACGGTGCATCCGCGGTAGAAGCAGATCTCGTCGGCGACGCCCGCGAGCTGCTCCCAGTTCTCCGCCATGTCGGCGCCGCTCTTGCCCGCCTTGATGAACTGGAAGGGACTGCGCACGTAGTAGCGCTTTCCGCTCTCCATGGCGGACTTCTGCCGGCCCTCGCGCACGAACTCCTCGAGGTGCCTCTTGTCCAGCATCGGCTTGGGATCGAAGGTGTCGATGTGCGAGGGGCCGCCCTCCATCATCAGGAAGATCACCTGCTTGGCCTTGGCGCCGGGGAAATGGCCCGGCTTGGGGGCGAGCGGACTCTTCTTCGCCTCGTCGGCGAGCAGGGCGCTGAAGGCCACGCTGCCGAGCGAAGCGCCGAGGCCGTAGACGAAGTCGCGCCGCGTCGGGGCGTGCAGGGCGCGGACGCCCGCGCAGGGAAAGTAGGGTCGACGTTTCATGGCTGTTGACAGGAGGGGGCGTAAAACATAGTATTACCAATGATCAAGACCATCACCAAAATCGGAAATTCCCAAGGCATCATCTTCGACTCCGCCCTGCTCCAGCTCGCCCGCCTCAAGGTCGGCGACGAGGTCAATGTGGAAGTGCATTCGGGGGGGACGATTACGATTCGATCAATCGATGAAATGCCCCCTGCGGAGGAGGTATCCGATCTGATCAAGGACACGATGGAGCGGTATGCCGGCACGATGCAGCGCCTCGCATGAACGAAGATCCGAACAACTGCCTTCACCTCACGGTGGAGATCGTGGAGGAAATCCATGCCGAGGCGATCTCGCGCTTCGGCGGCTCCGACGGTCTTCGGGACCGTGCCATGCTCGAATCGGCGGTCGCAACGCCCCAAGCCAGCTTTGGCGGGACCTCGCCCTACTCCGACGTCGTCGAGATTGCGGCGGCCTACCTCTTCTACCTGTGCGGGAACCATCCCTTCGTCGACGGCAACAAGCGCGTCGGGCTTGGCGCCTGCCTCGTCTTCCTCCAATTGAACGGATACCGCCCGGCCCCCGATTCCGAAGACTGGGAAGCCCTCACCCTCGCGGTCGCCGCAGGCAGCCTGACCCGCGCCGAAACGACGGAGCGGCTTCGCGCCCTGCTGGACTGAGGGCCGGCTCTCTCGATCAGTAGACATAGACGAACTCGTTGGAGTTGAGCAGCACGAGGCAGAGGTCGGCGAGGGCCCGCGTCCTCGCGTCGCAGTCGGCGGGGCGCAGATCGGAGACGTAGCCCTCGTAGGCGTGGAGCCGCTCTTCGAAGGCGAACTTCTCGCCGGTGTTCTCCTCGACGGCTTCCCGGCGCACCACCAGAGGCGGATCGGTCGCGGCATACTGCGCCTTTTCCTGCACCGGCACCATGGCGCGCCAATGCTCCGCGCCCGCGGCGAGTTCGTCGGCGTCCGGCTCGCGTCCCAGCGCGAGGGCGAAGGCCCGCCGCACCGCCGCCTCGTCGCTTTCGCTTTCGGTTTCGGCGAGGGTCCGCGTGGCGAGGGCGAGGGCGCGCGCCAGGCTCGCCTCGCTGTTGAAGAGGGAGAAGACCTGCGGAGTCACCGTGCTGGCCTCGCGGCGCTCGCACGAAAAATCGGGTGCCGGTGCGTTGAACACCTCCTGCGCCGGGTCGGCGAGGCCGCGCAGCTTCAGCGCGTAGAGAGTGCGGCGATGGCGCTGCGAGGGCAGCGGATTGGGTACCCATGCCGAGGCGAAGGTTCCCATGACCTGGCGCGGCTGCAGGGCCGCCTCGCGGTTGATCTCGGGCCGGTTCGGGATGCCGCCGAGTTCCGGATTGAGTTCCCCGCTCGCCGCGAGCATGGCGTCGCGCAGCTCCTCGGCGGAGAGGCGCCGGGGCCGGAAGACGGCGTAGGCGCGCTCCCATTCCTCGCGGTCGGCGGCGGGCACGCCTTCGGGCAGCTTCGCGCTGCGGCGGTAGGCCTCGCTCGTCAGGATCGCGCGGTGCAGCTCCTTGAAGCTCCAGCCGCTCTCGACAAAATGCGCCGCAAGCCAGTCGAGCAGCTCGGGATGGGTCGGCGGCTTGCCCCCGATCCCGAAATTGTTCGGATTGCCCGCGAGAGGCTCGCCGAAATGCCACATCCAGACCCGGTTCACGATGGCGCGGGCCGTGAGCGGGTTGGCGGGGTGGGCGACCCAGTCGGCGAAGGCCGTCCGGCGTCCGGCGGGCGCGTCGGGAATCTCGGCGGCGAGTTCGGGAATCGCGCCGGAGAGGGCCGAGAGCACCCCGGGGCGGACCGGTTCGCCCTCGGCAAAGGGATCTCCCCCGACGAGGATGGAGGTGCGCTCCAGCTCGCCCCCGCCCATGGGATCGCTCGGAACGCGGACGGGCGAGACCACCGAGCGGACCTCGCGCGTCGCCCCGTTGTAGACGGCGAGGGCGTAGGGCTCGTAGCGGTCGGCCTCCCACCGCAGGCGCTCCAGTCCCTTCCTAGCGACCCGCTCCATCCCGAACTGCTCCGGGGTGAAACCGACGAGCTTCGGCGGAAACTCGTCCTCGGGCACGCCCGCCTTGGCCAGGGCGGTGCGCGCCTCGCCAAAGACGCTGACGAAACCTCGCCGCCTCGCCCGTTCGACGCCCGCCCCGGGATTCTTCCTCGCAGCGGCGACGGCCTCGTTCCACCTCCCCGGATCCCGCCCCTTGTCGGCGAACCACGCCTGCGCATTCTCCAGCAGGACTTCGTCGAGACGTTCCAAAGTGGAGAGGAACTCTCTCTTCCGCAGCTCAAGGTAGGCCGACTCCTCGAAGCCGGAGGTGTTCTCCTGCGGCAAAAAGGGCGCCCTGCGCTCGGCGAGCTGGGCCGTCGCGAAGACCGCCTGGATCGAGTAGTAGTCGCGGGTCGGCACGGGATCGAACTTGTGGTCGTGGCAGCGGGCGCACTCGAGGGCGTGGGCGAGGAAGGTCACCCCGACGCTGTTGGTCACGTCGTCGAGGAAGCGCTGCCGCGCCACCCTCGCCACCTCCATGCCGGTCAGCTCCCACGGGCCCATGCGGAGAAAGCCGGTCGCGACGAGGGCTTCGGGGTCGTCGGGCGCGATCTCGTCGCCGGCGATCTGTTCGCGGACGAAGCGGTCGTAGGGCTTGTCCTCGTTGAAGGCCCGCACCACGTAGTCGCGGTAGCGCCACGCGTTGCCGCGCTCGAAGTCGTTGGCGAAGCCGCTGCTGTCGGCATAGCGTGCCACGTCGAGCCAATGCTGGGCCATGCGCTCGCCGTAGTGGGGCGAGGCGAGCAGCCGCTCGACGAGTTCCCGCGCCGCCGCGTCGGGGTCGCGGGCGGCGGCGGCCTCGTAGGCGGCGGCTTCCTCCGGAGTCGGGGGCAGCCCCGTCAGCCCGAAGCTGGCCCGCCGCAGAAAGGTCAGCGCCTCGGCCCGCGGCGCCGGGACGACGCCCTCGGGCAGGTGGCGGGCGACGAGCGCATCGACGGGATGCGCGGGCTCTCCCGGGGCCAGCGCCGGCTTCTCCACCGGCCGGTAGCCCCAAAGCCCCTCGGGCGGATAGCGCCGCTCGGTCCAGTCGCCGGAGAGCCCGCCCGAGGTCGCCACCACGACGCCGTCCTCGCTCTCCCACTCGGCGGCGTGGGCTTCGGCAAGGGCCTTCGCGCGGGCCGCGTCGGGCCAAGGAGCCCCCGCAGCGATCCAGTCGCGGATCCAGGCGAGCTGCTCCTCGCCGAGGCCGTCGGCCTCTTTCGGCGGCATCGCATCCCAATCCTCGTGGACGCGGGTCGAGGCGAGGTAGAGCGGGCTCGCCTCCGGATCGCCGGGCACGATACCGGGCAATTCGCTGTCGCCTCCCGCCAAGGCCGCCTCGCGCGAGCGCAGATCGTAGCCGCCCTTGATCTTCCCTTCGTCCTGCCCGTGGCAGGCGAGGCACTTCTCCGCGAACAGCGGCGCGATCCGGCGCACATGGAGCAGCTCCCCCTCGCTGCCGGCGGGATCCGCCGCGCCGGCGGACAGGTCAAAGGCTGCCGCGAAGGCCCCGGCGGCAAACGCTGCGGCGAGGAAGGATCGGTGTCGGAAGGAAAAGGCGTCGCGCATGGCTCTCTCTATCTACCATGAATCCCGGCAAACGGCCCGAAGGTGCCAAAAATAAATTCCCCATCGAGACGGGAACAGGAAGAATTCGGTCGCGAAAGCCTTCCCGGCAAGCGGCGGTCGAACTCCGTCGCAGCAAGAAGCGAGGGACCCCGCGCCTGGACGGTGATTCGAGGGGCGAGTGGTTTGTTTGAGTACTTATATGGAGGCGTCGG
>SLGN01000258.1 GCA_007123695.1 Verrucomicrobiales bacterium | reverse complement strand
CGCCCATCTCGGCCCCTTTCCCCGCAGCGATTGGTCGTCGAGCCCCCCTTCGCCCGTGACGACGAGATCGGCCCACAATACTGCGGACTCGAGGCCGATCCTGCCGGCCACGAGATCGAAGCCGGGCACCAGCTTGGCCCCGAGAAACACAACCGCGCCGAAACCGAGACCGCCGGCCGCACCGGCGCCGGGGAGATCCGCGGCCTCGTGCCCCGCCGCGCCCGCGAGCGAGACGAGCCGGTCCAACCTCTCTTCGTGGGCGGCGAAATCTTCGGGGGCGATCCCCTTCTGCGGTCCGTAGACCCGGGTGCAGCCCTCGGCCCCGAGCAGGGGATTGACCACGTCGCAGGCGACGGTCACGGGCGGCAGGACGAGGCGTGCCGGAGAAACGAGCCGAGCGGCGCGCTCCAGTCCGAGGGGCAGGTCGGCGAGCGCGTCGCCGCCCGCATCCTCGAAGCGGAAGCCCAGCGCCTCGGCCATGCCGCTGCCGCCGTCGTTGGTGGCGCTGCCGCCGATGCCCAGCAGAATCTCGCCCGCCCCGCGTGCCGCCGCCTCGCGGAGAAGCTGCCCCGTGCCGTAGGTCGATGCGGCCCAGGGGTCCCTTTCCCCGTCGCCGAGCAGGACGAGGCCCGAAGCCTGCGCCATCTCGACGACGGCGCTGCGCCCTCCTCCGACAAGGGCGAAACCGGCGCGGACCGGATCGCCGAGGGGACCGCGCACCTCCGTCTCGACCCACTCTCCCCCCATCGCCGCAAGCAGGGTCGCGGCGATGCCGTCGCCCCCGTCGGCCACGGGCAGCTCGCGGATCTCCAAATCGGATCCCGCTCCCTCGCGGAAACCCGCCGCGATGGAGGCGCAGGCTTCGGCGGCCGTGAGCGAACCCTTGAATTTGTCGCAGGCGACGAGAACCTTCATGCTACGCGGTCAAGATTGGCGGAAGGAAATGACTTCGTCGATCATGTCGGCAAGTTCCGATTCCATCCCCGGAACTCGGGCACGCCCCTCCTTCGCGGCCGGCTCGGCCGCAACCGCCGCCGACGAGGGAGCGCTTTCCGCCGCGGCGGGACCAGTAGGCGTCGGCTCGTCGGCAGTCGGCCCGTCTCGGCGGCCGGACGAGAAGACGATTTCTCCTCCAGCCCCCCGCGCCATGGGGAACCGACGAGACTCGGGAAACGCCGCCGCCGCCACAGGATCGGTTGTCGCGGCATAGAGGACCGCTCCGGGCCCCGCAGCCTCGCGAAACAACGCCACCGCCGAGGCGGCGAGCCGGGGATCGAGGCCCTCGGCGGGCTCGTCGAGGAAGAGCAGAAAACGGCCCCACCGCGCCCCCGCCACCGCCGCGAGGGCCGTGCCGTGAAGCAGGCGAAGCAGCGGACGACCGAAGCGGGAAGCATCGACGGGTTCGCCGGAGGCGCCGACGAAGGGACCGTCCGGCGCATCGAAGTCGCAACGGGCGCCGACTGCGGCGAGCGCCTCGCACCAGACCCGACGGAGGCCCGCCAGAGCGGCGGGCGACTGCGTCTCGAACTGCTCCATGAGCTCGGCGACGCTGCGGGCGCGGTTTTCCGGAGCGAGCAGAAACCGATGCAAGGCCGCGCGACGCGACCGGTCCAGATCCGTCAGCAACTCCTCGAAACCCTCGGCCGCAGATCCGTCGAGGAGGCCGCCTCCGGAACCAAACCACATCGTCGGCGGGAAGGAAGGCGCGGCGGCTTCCTCGACATCATCGGCGAAGAGTTCCTGCAGCCCGTCGAACTGCGGCGGATCGCCCAGCAGCCGCAGCCAGTGCGGAGAGCTCTCCATCTCCGCGCGGAAACGCAGGGGATCCGCCCCCCCGGCGCGGGCGATAAAGAACCCGCCGTCGCCGTCGCGGAACTTGGCGACGAGGTATTCCTTGCTGAGGTTGCCGGAGTTGCTGGCGGCACCGGGGTCGATGCCCCGAAAGGCGTCGTGGAGACGGGCGAGCAGGGTGCTCTTGCCTGCGCCGTTCGGGCCGGTCAAACAGACTTCTTCCCCGCTTTCGTCGGGCACGCAGGGAAAGTCCACGCAGGACAGAATGGAGTCGCTGCAGACGAGAAGCCGGAGGAGCTCGGGGGTGTCGGGCATGAAAACGGGGAAGCTACGTCCGAAGCGCCGCACGCTCAAGCTCCGATGCCGACCGACCATGCCTCGCCTCGAGCCAACTTCCCCTGGCTTCGCGAGCCGCACAGCAGCCCGCTTCCCGCCGCATCGACCCGCAAGGCGATGTCCGGAACTCGGGACGCTCGCGGATCTTGATGGCTGAAGCGAACCCGTTCGCCGAAATCATCGGCACGACGGCGCCTTTGGCCTCGGCCGCCAACGCCGCCGACCGATTTTCGGAGAAATTTTCTAACCTCCCGTTCGATTCCGTTGTCCCATTTCGCCGAACGATTCCATGCAAGTCCAACCACCCCCTCCCTAACCCTAACACGAACATGAAGATCCCGACCTCCCGATTCATTGTCATGCTGGCGGCCCTGGCCCTGCCCTCATCGCAAATCGTCCACGAAGCCTCGGCGCGAGGCTACGGCGGCGGATACGGAGGCGGCGGGTATCGAGGGGGTGGTGGTTACAGCGGCGGAGGCTACCGCGGTGGCGGTGGATACGGCGGAGGATACCGCGGCGGCTACGGCGGAGCCTCTCGCGGCGGCGGCTACGCCCGTCCGAGCACGCCCCGATACGCTCCGAACTCGCGCTCGAACGCTTCCCGCTCCAATCAGGCGGCCCGTTCCAGCACGCCCCAGTATTCGTCGAATTCCCGCTCGAACGCTTCCCAGTCCCGTGCGACCCAGTCCCGTACGAACTCGACCGCGAGCCGCAGCAGCAGTCCCTCCACCCGCTCTTCGGCGGCTGCTTCGAATTCGTCCAATCGGTCCACTGCTTCCCGCAGCACTCCAGCTCCGCCGCGTCCCTCGGTCGGAGCGCAGCGCTCCGGCGGCTACGGCGGCTCGGGTTCGACGCCCGCCTCCGGCTACGCGGGTCGCTCGGGCAGCTCTCCGGCACCGCCCGCTCCCGCGCGAAGCTACTCGGGACGTCCGGGCTACGCAGGCTCGGCCTCCGCTCCGGGGGGCAACTACCCGACCGGCTCCTACTCCGCCGCCGCCGGCTCGGGAGACAACGCCGGAACCAGCCAATACGGCTCCGGATCCTCGCAGCAGCTCGCCACACCCGCAAGCTTGGCGAATTCGGGCAACTACTACGGCGGCAACTCCGGCGATGGCAATGGCTACAACGGCAGCTCCGGAAACTACAACGGTAGCAGCAGCGGCTACACCGGCACCTATGGCAACGGAAACTACAACGGCAACGGCTACGCCGGAACCTCCGGCGGCTACAACGGCAACGGAACCGGAGCCTATGGCCAAGGCTACCGTCAGCCGATCGGAGGCGACGGCGCCGTGCGGCAGGACTACGGAGTGTGGCAGCAGGCCTACGCACCCCAGCGCGAGGTCTTCGCTCCCGCATTCTGCAACGCCGTGAACTTCGGCTTCGCTCCGGCATTCTGGGGCTTCAATCCATGGTGGGGCGCCGCCGTGTTCCACCCATGGCACGCCGGCTGGTGGCACCATGGCTGGGGTCTCGGCTGGGGTTGGCGCAACGCCTTCTGGCATCCCGGCGCCTTCTTCGGTCTTCCCGGCTACGGATTCGGCTTTGTCGATCCCTTCGCCTTCGCCCCGTGGGGGCTCGGCGCTTGGTCCCTCGGCACTCTCGCCTTCGACACCGGCTACTACGTCTACGAGAATCCCTATCCCGCTCCCGCGATCACGAACGAGACCGTGGTTGTCAACTATACCGAACCCATCACGGTGGTTGCCTCGAACAACAAGCCGGCGACCGAGGAGCTCGCCAGGACCGCTCAGGAGAGATCCTCCGCCGCCTTCGAGCTAGCCCGGGGCAACTTCCGCGCGGGCGACTACCTGGCTGCGGGCGCCGCCATCGACGAGGCCATCGGACTGAATCCGGGCGACCCCGTCCTGCACGAGTTCCGCGCGCTCAACCTCTTCGCCCTCGGCCGCTACGGCGACGCCGCCGGCGTGCTGCACTCGGTGCTCGCCTCCGGCCCCGGCTGGAACTGGGACACCCTGATCGGACTTTACGACAAGGCCGAAAAGTACACCGTCCAGTTGCGCAAGCTCGAGGACTACACCGTCGCCAGCCCCGACTCCGCCGACGCCCACTTCCTGCTCGGCTACCACTACCTCGTGGGCGAGAACCTCTCCGCCGCCCACGCCATGTTCGACCGGGTCGTCGCCCTGAAGTCGACCGACAGGGTGGCCCAGCAGCTCCGTGCCCTGCTCGCCGACTCGGTGCCCAAAGACGAGAAGAAGCCCGGCGAGGGCACCGCTCCGGTGAAGATCCCCGGGGAGAAGATGGCCGCCGTCGAGCGCACCCCCGTGAAGGCCGAGGACCTCCACGGCATCTGAACGGCCACCTCCGCCGAGGACAAGGCGGTAACGCTCTCCATCACCGGCATCGGCACCTTCTCCTGGCGCTACGAAGGGGCCGGCCACGAGGACGTGCTGAGCGGCGAGTGGACGATCAACGACGCAGGCCTGCTCGTCCTGAGCGACGAGCGCACCCAATTGGTCGCCGAAATCAACCTGCAGGAGGACGGACCCCTCCACTTCGTCCTCGCCGGCAGTCCGGAAGAGGATCCCGGCCTCGTCTTCAGCAAAGAGTAGTCGCCACCGACCTGCTGCCGGGCTTTGGCGAGGCGATGCTCTCGCACTGGTTCTTCCTCTGGGATGGCGAGGTCCGGCGCATAGGCCGCGCTTCCAAAGGCCGGGCCGAACCACTCATCCACTTGCGCGGAAGCGCGGCGAGGTGTTAGATGAGTTTCGCTTCGAAGCCTTCGCCCCCCCTCCCGGATGCCCCCTCGCCCCACAGAAGCCCAACCCCGTGCGGATCAGGAGCGCTGCGACGCCACCCGCATCCCATGAAAATTCGAAGTGCCCCCCTGTCGACCCGGCTGCTCCTCTCCGTGACCCTCGGTGCCCTCTGCGCCCTCTGCGGTTCCCCTCTCCACTCCGCTCCCCGCGAAGCCGACGTGCTCGTCTACGGCGGCACCTCCGGCGGGGTCGCCGCAGCGGTGCAGGCGGCGCGCATGGGCAAAAGCGTGGTCCTGCTCGAGCCCGGCCGCCATCTCGGCGGCATGACCTCGGGCGGGCTCAGCGCAGTGGACATCGGCGATCCCCGCAGCGTCGGCGGCATCGCCCGCGAGGTCTTCACCCGCATCGCCGCCACCGCCGGAACCACTCTCGTCTGGGACCGGCCTTTCCGGCGCGAAGGCGGCGGCGGCCCGGCAACCGGGGGCGCCTACGCCATCGAGCCGCACAAAGCGGAGGCGGTCTTCGACGGGATGGCCGATGAGGCCGGTGTCGCCGTGGTTTTCGACGCGCGCCTCGCCGAGGTCGAAAAGGACGGCGCCCGCATCGTCGGCCTCGCCATGGAGGACGGCGCCGCCTTCCGGGCCAAGGTCTACCTCGACGCCACCTACGAGGGCGACCTGATGGCCAAGGCGGGCGTCACCTACACCCTCGAGCGCGAGGGGCGCGGGCAATACGGCGAGGAGTTCGCCGGCATCCACTACGCCGAGGCCTACCGTCCGCGCACCGAGCACTTGAAGCCGGGACCGAACGGGCGCGTCCCCGGCGGCCAAGGGGTGTGGGACCGCGACTTCCCCCTCGACCCCTACAAGGTGAAGGACGACCCCGCCAGCGGTCTGCTGCCGTTCATTCAAGAAGGCGAGCCCGGCAGCCCAGGAGACCCCGCGCCCGGAGTCCAAGCCTACTGCTTCCGTCTCTGCCTCACCACCGACCCGGAGAACTCCCTGCCGATCGAGCCTCCGCCCGACTACGATCCGGCCCGCTACGAGATCGTGGCCCGCTTCATCGAAGCCTGTCTCGCCATCGGCGACGAGATGGACCTGCGCTGGTTCTCCAAGCACGATCCCCTGCCCAACGACAAGTGGGACTTCAACACCGCCACCTTCGGCGGCAACCTGCCCGGCGCGAGCTGGGCCTGGCCCGAGGCCGGCTACGACGAGCGCGAGCGCATCGCGCAGGAGCACGAAGACTACCACCGCGGCCTGCTCCACTTTCTCGCCACCGATCCGCGCGTGCCCGGGCGCGTGCGCGAGGCCATGGCCCGCTTCGGCCTGCCCAAGGACGAATTCACCGACAACGGCGGCTGGCCCCACCAGATCTACGTGCGCCAGGGCCGCCGCATGGTGGGCGGTTTCGTGATGACCGAGCACCACACCTTCGGCCGCGAGCCGGTGCCGCAGCCCGTCGCCCTCGGCAGCTACGGAACGGACATCCACGAAATCCGCCGCATCGCGAGGGACGGCGTCGTCACCCGCGAGGGCAAGATCGCCACCGGCCGCGGCGGTGCCCCGCCCTACGCCATCGCCTACGCGGCGCTCGTGCCGAAGGTGGAGGAGTGCGAGAACTTGCTCGCCACCTTCGCCCTCTCCGCCAGCCACGTCGCCTTCGCCAGCCTGCGCATGGAGCCGGTCTTCATGGCCACGAGCCAGAGCGCCGCCACCGCCGCCAGTCTCGCAATCGACGCGGGGACATCGGTGCAGGCGGTCGATTACGAAGCCCTGCGCGAACGTCTTTTGGCGGACGGCCAGGTGATCGAGTGGCCGACGTCTTTGCGGTGAACGGTCAACGGTTCACGGTTCACAGTCACCGGGGCGGACTTCAGTCCAGGTACCGCTCGCGCAAATGCTCGACGAGGGCCTCGGGTCCGACGGGAGAGCCGGCGGCCTTTTCGACCAGGTCGGCGGGCAAATGCAGACTGCCGGGGTGGTGAATGCGGCGCCGCATCCAGTCGAGGAGTGGGCCGTAGTCGGCCTTGGCGAACCCATCGGACACGGCGGGATCGCGGCGTGCGGCGCGGGCGAGGTGGGCGGCGTTGAGGTTGCCGAGGCTGTAGGTCGGGAAGTAGCCGAAGATGCCCATGCTCCAATGAATGTCCTGGAGGCAGCCTTCGGCGTCGTTCCGGACGGGCAGCCCGAGAAGATCCTCGAAGCGCCGGTTCCACTCGCCGGGCACGTCCTCAAGAGGCAGTTCGCCGGCGAAGATCGCCTTTTCCAGCTCGTAGCGCAGCAAAACGTGGAGGTCGTAGGTGACCTCGTCGGCCTCGACGCGGATGTGGCTGCGCTCGGCGCGGTTGACGGCGGCGCGGAGATGTCCGGGCTCGAGCCCGGCGAGATGCGGGAAATGGTGGACGGCACGGGGCAGCCACTTTTCCCAGAAGGCGAGGCTGCGGCCGACGTGGTTTTCCCAGAGCCGCGATTGCGACTCGTGGACGCCGAGGGATGCGGAGTTCCCCACTGGCTGGCCCCGACGCTCTTTGGGGAGGCCCTGTTCGTAGAGGCCGTGCCCGGCTTCGTGGAGCACGCCGAAGAGCGAGCTGAGGAAATCGCCTTCGTCGTAGCGCGTCGTGAGCCGGGTGTCGTGCGGCGCCATGCCCGAGCAGAACGGATGCACGGCGGTGTCGATGCGGCCGGCTTCGAAATCGAAACCGATCGCCTCGGCGACTTCGCGGTTGAAGGCCTGCTGCCGGTCCACCGGGTAGTGTCCGGCGAGGCGGGATCGGTCGAAGGGCGGCCGGGAAACGGCCTCCTCGACGACGGGCACGAGGGCCTCGCGCAATCCGCCAAGGGCGGAGTCGAGTTCCCCGACGGTGGCCCCGCGCTCGTAGCGGTCGAGGAGGGCGTCGTAGAGGCAGGCCTCGTATCCCCAACGCTCGGCCTGCTCGCGGCAGAGTTCGACGAGCTTGGCGAGGTGGGGGGCGAAAAGGGCGAAGTCGGACTTGCCCCGGGCCTCGGCCCAGGCGGCCTGGGCATGGACGCGGGCCTCGGCGAAGTCCTGCACCAGCTTGGTGGGGAGGCGGGTGGCGCGCTCGTACTCGTGGCGCCACTCGCGAAGGTTGGCGTCGGCGTGGACATCGTCCGGTTCCGCCTTCGTCTCCGCCTCGGCGATCCAATCCCCGACTTCCGGTGCGGTGAAGCGTTCGTGTGTGTAGCCGCCGAACCACGCCATCTGCTCGGCGCGGTAGGGGACTCCCTTGGGGGGTAGGAGGACCTCCTGATCCCATCCGAGGAGCGCGGCCGCGTCTCCGACCAACTGGACCTCCCGCCCGAGGGCGACGATGCGATCGTAGGCAGTGGAACTCATGCCGATTCCGCGGAGGCTGGGCCTCGGCCGGTCACTGCGGCTCCCCAAGGCCGGCTTCGGGAACGGCCGCGTCCGTCGGCTCGGCGGCGGGGGCGCTGCCGCCCTGGGGCTTGGCGGCCTCGCGGGCGAGATTGGCCATGACCTGGATCGAACCAGCCGAGAGCGTGCCGAGCACGCCGGAAGGCTGCCCCTCGATGATGCGGACGACGGTCATGCCGACCGGCTTGCCGTCGAGGGTGAAGACGGGCACTCCTTGGGCGGAGCCGGCGTCGGTCACGAAAAAGGTCCGGTCGCCCTTGAACACCCCCGTGATGCGGCCGATGAGCAGCGTCGGCATGTATCCGTAGACGGCGGAGGAGCGCGAGAGGCCGACAACTTGGTCGGCGGCGTCCGCCGTAGCGGCGAACTGGGAGAGATCGACCTTTTCGAAGGTTTTCCCGAGAGCCTTCACCTCGGCGGGATCGGGCAGGATGAAGGCGACGTCGGCCTCGACATCCTGCCGGACAACCCGACCGTGGAGCAGGGTCGTGTCCCCGTAGCTGATCTCGACGTCGGAGAATTCGGTGCTGGCGGCACCGATCGTGACGACCTTGTCGTCGAGCTGGGCTTGCTGCCCAGCAAGGCCGACGCTGGCGTCGATGGCGGAATTCGAAACGACGACGAGTCCGTCGTCGCCGATGGTCACGCCGAGCGTGCGGCGCTGCTGCTCGCGCTCCGGCAGCGTTTCGGTCCCGGCCTTGGCCTTCAGCGAACCCTTCGCGGTCACGACGACGAGCGCGGCCTTGTAGCGCTCCATCAGTTTGCGGGCCTTTTCCTCGACGGTCTCGTCCTGGGCCGACGCAAGCGGCGGAGCCAGTGCGGACAGGGCGAAAAGCGCGGGAAGAAGCAGTCGAAGCGGGAGCGATGGATTCATCGGGGGGGGGCGAAGCAGAACCTGAAGAATGGTGAAACTGAAGGAATACGGATTTTCAAATCCGCAAAGGGAGTCTCCACCCGTCCGGGGCACGCAACAAGGAAAATGTGGACGACACGCGCTAGGCAGGCCCACCCCCTGCTGAACCGGCTGCTAGCGCGAGTAGAGCTCGACGACCAACTGCACATTGACCATCGTCTCGATCTCGTCGGCCTCGGGGAGCCGGTTCATGGTGCCGGAGAGCTTGTCCTTGTCGAAGCTCAACCAGTCCATGACGGGGCGTGCCGTAGTGAGGTCGAGAGCCCGGTTGGCGAGCTGCTGGGAGCGCGGGGACTCGACCACGCTGATCACGTCGCCGGGCTTGACGCAGAAAGAAGGGATGTCGACGCGGCGACCGTTCACCTTGACATGCCCATGACCAACAAGTTGACGGGCGGCACGTCGCGTGTTCCCGAGGCCGAGTCGGTAGACCACGTTGTCAAGACGCGTCTCGAGGAGTTGGACGAGGGTGTCGCCGGTGATGCCGCGGCGGCGTTGCGCTTCCGCGAAGTAGCGACGGAACTGCTTCTCCAAGATGCCGTACTGCATCCGGAGCTTCTGCTTCTCGTTGAGCGCGATGCCGTAGTCGCTGCGCTTGCGGCGGGCACCGCGCTGTCCGTGCTGGCCCGGAGGGAAGGGACGGCGCTCAAGGGCCTTGGAAGGGCCGAAGAGAGCGACGCCGAAGCGACGGCTGATCTTGTCGGTGGGTCCGGTGTATCTGGCCATGGGAAAGAAATTCGGAAAGGGTTGGAGAGCGAAGGGAGCCGGAATCAGACGCGGCGAGCCTTCTTGGGGCGGCAACCGTTGTGGGGGACAGGCGTGACGTCGCGGATCTTGACCACGTCGATGCCGAGCCCCTGCACGGCGCGCACAGCCGACTCCCGACCCGATCCAGGCCCCTTGACGCGGACCTCGGCAGACTTGAGCCCGTGGGACATGGCTTGCCGGCAGGCGTCCTGCGCGACGAGCTGAGCGGCGTAGGCGGTGCTCTTGCGCGATCCGCGGAAGCCCATCTTGCCGGAACTGGACCAGCCGATCACGTTCCCACTCGCATCGCTGACGGAGACGATGGTGTTGTTGAAGGTGGCGGAAACGTGCACGACCCCGGAGTGGACATTCTTGCTACCCTTGGCCTTGAGAATCTTGGGCTTTTCGACGCCTTCGGCGCTCTCCATCTCAAGGAAGATGTCCTCGGCGGTGCGAGGGCGCTCTTTCTCCTTGCGGGGAGCCTCGGCGGCGGAAGCATCTGCTTGAGGCGCTTCGGCGGCGGGTGCGGCGGGTGCGGCGGGTGCCTCGGCGGGCGCTGAGGTAGCGGCGGGTTCGGTCTCTTCTGCCATATTCGTTTGCAGGAAAAAGTTATTTGCGAATCACGCCGACGGTCTTGCGCTTGCCCTTGCGGGTGCGGGCGTTGGTTGAGGTGCGCTGCCCGCGGACGGGGAGACCGCGGCGGTGGCGGAGGCCGCGGTAGCAGTTGATCGAGGTGATGCGCTTGAGATGGCCTTGAAGCTCGCGGCGCAAATCGCCCTCGATCATGACGCCGCCGCCCGTGATGGCGTTGGCGATACGGGCGAGCTGTTCGTCGCTGAGTTCTCCGGTACGGAGACTGGGGTCGATGCCCGCCTCCTCAAGAATCTTCGACGCAGTGGTGCGACCGATGCCGAAGATATAGGGCAGGGATGCCTCGATCCGTTTGTCGTTGGGGATTTCGACCCCGAGGAGACGTGCCATAGTGGTGGAGCGGAGTTGGTTGGAAAATCGTTCAGCCCTGCCGCTGCTTGTGACGGGGATTGGTGCAGATGACGCGGAGAACCCCGTGCCGCTTGATGATGCGGCACTCGCTGCAGAGGCGTTTCACGGATGGCCTGACTTTCATGGAAGTGATGGGAGGGAGGTTCGTCGCTCGGAGCGATATCGAGGCGCGTTCGCAGGGAATAACCTCAATCTCGAAGATGGGCTCCGACGGAGCGGAATCCGAATCACGGGACGATGCGCCGGGTTTTCGGCGCGGGGGGTGAATGTTTACTACAATTTTCGGTTCCCGCAACCGCTCTTTGTCCGATTCGGGAGATTTTACAAAAAAAATGATCTCCGGGCTGCAGTTTCGGGCTTCAAGCGACCGTCTCGGGGAAGCTGCGCGGGCGGGGGGTTAGGATTTCAGGATCGCCGTCGGTGACGAGGACCATGTGCTCGAAGTGCGAGGAAAGCGCTCCGTCGTCGGTGACGACGGTCCACTTGTCCCCGAGGATGCGCACATCCTCGACGCCTCCGTTGACCATGGGCTCGATGGCGAGCACCATGCCGGCCTGGAGCCGCGGGTTTTTGAAGCGCCGCCGCGTCATTTCGGCGGGATCCCAGTAATTCGGCACCTGGGGTTCCTCGTGCAGCTTGCGACCGACACCATGCCCGACGAACTGCTTGACGACGGTGAAGCCGAACGCGGCGACATGCTCCTCGACGGCGGAACACACCCGCGAGAGCAGTTCGCCCTCCCTGGCGTGGTCGATCGCCGCATAGAGCGAGGCTTCGGTCGCTGAGAGCAGGGGGATGGCGCTCTCGGGCATGTTTCCGGCGGCGACAGACTTGGCATTGTCGCCGACCCAACCCGCCTTGGTGAGGATGCCGACGTCGATCTTGACAATGTCGCCTTCCAAAATCTCGCGAGGCCCTCCGATTCCATGCACCACCTCTTCGTTCACCGAAATGCAAATGTTCCCCGGAAAGCCCCGGTAGCCCAAAAAGGCGCTGGTGCAGGAGCGCTCAGCGATCAGATCCGCAGCGGAGCGGTCGATCTCGCCGGTGGTGGCCCCGGGGCGCACCAGCTCGCAGGTGCGGGCAAGGATTTCGGCGGCGGTGGCCCCGGCTTCGCGCAGCGCGTCGAGTTCGGCGCCGCTGCGAAGCTGGATCCTCGACTTTCTCTTGGCCATGAGGGACAACCACCTGCCCGGAAATCCCGGCATCACTGGCTCGAAACCTGATAGTAGACAAGACCGCCGATGACGAGGATCGCCGCGGCGAGAAGGAACCAGAGCAGTTGGTTGCCCGAGGCCGCCGCGCCGGTGGCACCGGGGCGGTCGAAGCGCCCGCGGATGCGCCCTTTGCGCAGGAAACCGTCGTAGTGGCGCTGGATGAGGTGGGTCTCGACCTGCCGCATCACGTCGAGCAGGACGCCCACCATGATGAGGAGACCGGTGCCGCCGAAGAACTGGGCCGCGATCGGCGGAACGCCCATGAGGGCGGACAGAATCGGTGGCAGAATCGCCACGATGGTCAGGAAGATGGCCCCGGCGAAGGTGAGGCGGCTCATGGTGCGGTCGAGGAACTCGGCCGTCGGCTTGCCGGGACGAACTCCCGGGATGTAGCCGCCGTTCTTCTTGAGGTCGTCAGCGATCTGGTTCGGCTGGAACATCGTCGCCACCCAGAAATAGCTGAAGAAGAAGATCATCAGACCGGTCAGGGTGTAGTAGACGATGCCGCTTCCGCCGCCGCCGAGCATGTTCATGACGTTGCGCGCCCAGACCTCGTTGGGGAACATCCAGCCGATGATCTGGCCGGGGAACATGAGGATGGCCTGGGCGAAGATGATGGGCATGACTCCCGCGTAATTGACCTTGAGGGGCATGTGCTGGGTCTGCCCGGCATACATCTTTCCTCCGCGCACCTGCTTGGCGTAGTTGATCGGGACGCGGCGCTGCGCCTGGGTGATCGAGATCACAGCTGCTATGACGAAGAACAGGAAGGCAATGAGCGCCACCAGCTGGAAGGGCTCGAGGAAATTGTCGGCGCCGGCAACGTAGGTCTGGTAGACTTGGACGAGGGCCCCGGGGAGGGCGTAGATGATGTTGACGGTGATGATGATGGACACCCCGTTGCCGATGCCTCGCTCGGTGATCTGGTCGCCGAGCCAGAGAAGGAACATCGAGCCCGCCGTTATGATGATGACTGTCTTGAGAATGAAGATCGGGCCCGCCTCGGGCACGAGTTCGCGCGACGAGCCGCTGGCGATATCCCGCAGGAAGGGATTGGCCTCGGGGGTGACGAGGGACTGCGCCAGCATCCAACCCTGGAAAAGACAAAGGACGATGGTGAGAACCCGCGTGTAGAGGCTAATTTTCTGCCTGCCGCCCTCCTCGCGCGAAAGCTTGCCGAGAGACGGCACCACCGCGGTGAGCAGCTGCATCATGATCGACGCGCTGATGTAGGGCATGATGCCAAGCGCGAAGAGGGCCGAGTTCTGCAGCCCGCCGCCGCTGAAAACATTCATCAGGGCAAGGACCGTGGAAAGGCCCTTGCTATCCTCGGCATCCTTTTCGACCTGTTGATACCAATCCTGCAGCACGTTGTCATCGACACCAGGGAGGGTGATGACGGCACCGAGGCGCACGATGACGACGACGAGCAGGGTGAAGAAAATGCGCGAGCGGAGCTCGGGAATCTTTAGGCTGTTGGCGAAGGCGGAAATCATCGGTTGGGCTCGGTCGCTGGGTGCTGGGAGTCTCTAGGGTATCGCTCGCCGGTTCGGAGCGGGAATGCGGCGGCGGCAATTCGACCGCCCTCGGTTCAGGACGCCTCGGCCACGCTTCCGCCCGCCTTCTCGACCTTATCGCGTGCTGCGGCGGAGACTTTATCGACCTTGATGGTGAGCTTGCGGGTGAGGTCGCCGTTGCCAAGGACCTTCACTCCGTCCCAAACGCCCTTGACGAGCCCGGCGGCCCGCAGGGTGGCCTCGCTGACCTCGTCGCCGTCGGCGAACTTGGCCTCTAGAGTGGAAAGGTTCACGACGGCGTAGCGTGTCTTGAAGCGTGCGTTGTTGAAGCCTTTTTTCGGAAGACGCCGGGCTAGAGGCATCTGGCCGCCCTCGAATCCTGGCCGGATGGATGCACCGGCCCGGGCCTTCTGGCCCTTGTGCCCCTTGCCGGAGGTCTTTCCGAGGCCGGAACTCTCTCCGCGCCCGACGCGGCGGCGGCGGTGCTTGGCTCCGGGGTTGGGTTTCAGTTCGTGAAGTTTCATGGGTCGTCTCGTCAGAGTGGGAGGATGGGATGCGGTCGGTTCGCCGGGGATCAGATCGCCTTCCGGTCAGGAAGGCGCTTGCCGCGGAGCGAGTAGATCTGCTCCTTGCTGCGGAGTTCGCCGAGGGCCTTGATCGTCGCCTTGACGACGTTGGCCGGGTTGTTGGAACCCATCGATTTGGCGAGGACATCCTTGATTCCGGCGGCCTCGACGACAGCGCGGACGCCGCCGCCGGCGATGAGGCCGGTGCCGGGGGATGCGGGAAAAAGGAGAACCCTCGCACCGCCATGCTCGCCAACGACGGGATGGGGAATCGTGTTGTGGGTGATGTTCACGGACATCATCTGCTTCTTGGATGCCTCGCTCGACTTCTTGATGCATTCGGAGACCTCCTGGGCCTTCCCGAACCCGAAGCCGACGCGACCGCCCCGGTCGCCGCTAACCACGAGGGCGCTGAAGCTGAAACGACGACCGCCTTTGACCACCTTGGAACATCGGTTGATGTGGACGACCTTTTCGAAGGCATTTTCGTCCATCTCACGGGCGGTTTCAGGCGAACTCGCCCTAAGAATCTCCTCGGCCTTCTTCAGCTTGTCGAACCGGGCGGCCTCGCCGGAGGCGGGGCCTTCATCGGCGGCGGGTTCGCTCGCCGTAGCGGCAGGCGCCCCTTCAGCCACCGGGGCACCCTGCGCCTGCTGCGCAGGCGACGCGTCCTCGGGCGCAGCGGCAGCCGCAGGCGCGGCGGCGGGATCGGATGCCTCGACGTTTTCTTCGGGCGAGGGTTCTTTGGTGTTTTCGTCGCTCATAGATCGATGATCAGAAGTTGAGCCCGGCCTCGCGGGCGGCATCGGCGAGTGCCTTGACCTTGCCGTGGTATTGGAAGCCGCCCCGGTCGAAAACGACGGTCCCGATTTCGGCGGCCTTCGCCTTTTTCGCGACGGCCTCGCCGACCTTGGCTGCGGACTCCTGGTTGGAGCCTTTCGCGTCGACGGACTTCTCGAGGGTGGACGCGGCCACGAGCGTCCGCCCGGTCTCGTCGTCGATGACCTGGGCGTAGACGTTCTGGTTGGAGATGTGGACGGCGAGACGGGGCCGGGCTGCGGTGCCGGAAATCTTTTTCCGGATGCGACGGCGCACCTTGGCGCGGGCCTGTTTGCGGATGTGGAGGCTCATTGACTTGGGAGGTTCCTTGGAAAAGACTATCGCTTGACGCTCTTGCCCTGCTTGCGGCGGACACGCTCGCCCTTGTAGCGCACGCCCTTGCCCTTGTAGGGCTCGGGCGGGTAGTAGGAGCGGACGTCGGCGGCGAACTGGCCGACGAGCTGCTTGTCGATCCCCTCCACCTTGATGTTGGTGTTGCCCTCGACGGTGACTGTGATTCCCTCGGGGATGGGGTGGAGGACGGGGTGAGAGAAGCCGAGGCTCAAATCGAGGGCCTTGCCCTTGACTGCGGCACGGAAGCCGACGCCGATGATTTCGAGTTCCTTGGTGAAACCGCTGACAACTCCTTCGACCATGTTCGCGACCAGGCTGCGGGCAGTGCCATGCATGGCTCGGACCTCGCGCTCCTCGGATTCGCGGACGACGGCTAGGTTGGCCCCGTCGCGCTCGACGGAGAGTCCTGCGGGCAGGTTGAAGCTAAGTTGGCCCTTGGGACCCTTTACCGAAACCTCGGAACCGTTGCGAAGCTCGAACTCCACTTTGTCCGGAAGGACGATCTGTTTTTTTCCAATACGCGACATGGCTTGCTGGATATTGCGGTTGCGGGGGAACCTGATGAAGGAATTACCAGACGAAGGCGAGAAGCTCGCCGCCTAGGTTGTGCTTGCGCGCGGTGTGTCCCGCCATGATGCCGCGCGAAGTGGAAACGATGGCGATCCCCATCCCGCCAAGCACCTTGGGAATCTCGTCGCATCCCACGTAGCGACGAAGACCGGGCCGGCTGACGCGCTTGAGATCCTTGAGAGCGGGAGTGGACCCGGCATAGCGCGGCTTGGCGCGGAGCTCGGCCTTGACGCCTTCGCCAACTTTTTCGTAGGACCAGAGGTAGCCTTCCTCCTTGAGGATGCGGGCAATCTCCTCCTTGACCTTCGAGTAAGGTGCGGAGAAATCCTCCTTGTGGGCTCGGCTGGCGTTTTTGAAACGCGCGAGAAAGTCGGAGATGGGGTCGGTGAGCGCGGCCATGGTTACCGGTTCGGTTGGGCAGTTTCGGGTTGGATTCGGATCAGGCGGCGGAGCCGGACTTGCGGAAGGGCATTCCGAGGAGGGCGAGAAGCTCGCGGGCTTCTTCGTCGGTGTTCGCGGTGGTGACGATGGTGAGGTCGAAGCCGATGGTACGGCTAACTTTGTCGAGTTCGATCTCCGGAAAGATGGTGTGGTCGGAAATGCCGCAGGTGTAGTTGCCCCGCCCGTCGAAGGATTTCGAAGGGAGACCGCGGAAGTCGCGGATGGTGGGGGCGGCGACGTTGATGAAACGGTCGAGGAATTCCCACATCCGGGCTCCGCGGAGAGTCACGCGGGCGCCGATGGTGTCGCCGGTGCGGAGCTTGAAGTTGGAAATGGCCTGGCGGGCCTTCGTCGCCACGGCACGCTGGCCGGTGATCTTGCCGAGATCCTCGATGACTGCCTCGGCGGCGGCCTTGCGGTCCTCGGCTTTGCCGAATCCGACGTTTAGGACAACCTTCTCCACGGTCGGGACGCAGTGGGGGTTGCCGTAGGCGAACTTCTCCTTGAGGGCAGGCACGGCCTTTTCCTTGTAGAGACTCTTGAGGGCGGGTTCCATGGGGTGATAGGGATCCTCTCGGTTTGGGTTACTTCGCGGCGAGCTTCACGTTGGAGATGTGAATGGGCCCTTCCTTTTCGACGATGCCGCCTTCGGGGCGGTCCTGGGTCGGCTTGGCGTGCTTCTTGATCATTCGCACCCCCTCCACCAGCACCTGAGACTTTTCAGGGAAGACCTGGAGGATCTTGCCCTTCTCGCCCTTGTG
>SLGN01000553.1 GCA_007123695.1 Verrucomicrobiales bacterium | reverse complement strand
GCCAAGCGATGGGAGGACATCCTGACATTCGCACCGTTCATGCAGCACCTTGAACGCGACAAAAGAAAGCGGAAATCCCCAGTCACGACAAGGGCTCTCGGCTTAGGTTGACGCGAATGGGGTCCTCCTTGAGGTAGTAGCGGAAGCTCGGATGCCACAATTCCTCGGGCAGGTCCTGCATCTTCTGCCCGATGCGGAGCGCGTCGATCCTGCGCTGGACTTCCGGCCCGACCTTGCGGGGAATGTGGTTGGCGATCATGTCAAAGGTGTTCTTAAAGCCAGCTTCTCCCGAAGTCAAGGAGATCAGTCAGGAAGGTGGAGCGAATCCGCGAAACGGTGAACGAAGCCACCGCGTCGAAAAGGTTGGACCACGACGCTGGAGTCGTTTCGGCTTCGGTCCGCGACCAAACGACGTTTTCGTAGCTCGACAGGTAGTTGTCGTAGTGGCGAGCTGCCGGAAGGTTGCCGAGCAGCCCGATCCCCACATCCCAGCCGCTGCGCTCCAGAGCGGATCGGTGCTCCACTCCAAGCTTCAGGACTTGAAACGTGCTTTTTTTGATATCGTCGGTGCGGTCCATGCCGACGCTGGTCTTTCCGTCCGAAATCGAACCTTGCGGACGGCCCTTTCCGTCCGTGGGCCACCCGTCGCCCGGATTTCGAGGACGCCCGCAGCCTCCGGTGAGCCAAAACCTCGGGTCGGCGCTCGCCTTGGTCTGGTACAAGATCCAAAGATCCCGCCAAGCTCGCGAGATCCTGGGAAAGAGCCCCGGATCGGAACGAAGAGCATTGAGTAGCCCGACCTCGGCCCAATCGGGGGCTCCAGGACCTGCCCCGAGCGGGACGAGCTGGAATCCGTTGTCGCGAACAGGCACGAACAAGCTCACGTCGAGCTTGTGAAACTGGCGCATGATCCCGAGGCGATGGTTGTGCGCCAGAGGGTTGCCGACGACGTTGAAATCGCTTTGGTGCGGCAGCGCGCACGGTGCCGTGAACAGAGGGGCTGATTTCACTTCGCAGAAAAACGCCGCCCTTCGGGCAGTGTCTGCAAGGAGCAGGTCGGCTGGCTCTCGGCAGGTGTAGACGAGCTTCTTGCCATTGGAGGTCTCCGCGAACAGGGCTGCGATGAGATCTTGCAGCGAACTTGACGTCACCGGGCCAATGACTCCCGAACCCGGCTTGTTGCCTCTGACGTGAACGAAACGCTCCTCAAGGCAGCAGGCCGGACACGCGTTCAAAACCGAATGGATGTCGAGGCTGCAATGCGGACACCAGAGCCAGTTCTCCGGCTTCAATGAGTTGTGAAATCTTACCGAAACGAGAAAATCGAAAGCGCATGCCAAGTGGTCGCCAAGATTGCTGCCGGGGTCGTCCCGCGCCGCCGTGAGAGCCTCTCTGACGAGCTGGATCGGCAGCCCGTGCTCATCAGGCACTACCTGATGGGAGCAAAGGGAGCGGAAATCGTCGGGCAGTGGCATCGGGCAGCATAGCCGAGAAGGCGGTTGAGGCAATCGGTCCCGCGGACCGACTCTGGCGGGGTGCCTCCCGCCGCATTCCCGTCACCCGCAGCGGTGGCGGATTTGCCGGAGCGGTGCGAGGCTCGGGAATGTCCGTTCGTCTCTTCCGCACCCGTCTCCCCGTCGGTGCGTTTGCCGCCGTCTTCGTCCTCGCGCCCATCATGTCCGATAGCTCAGAAGGATCCGCCCGCCCGCCGCTGCCTTCTGCGGAGGAGATCGCGAAGCTGCCGCCCGACGGCGGTCCGGAGTTCAACCGCTTGATTTTCGAAAAGAGCCCCTACCTGCTGCAGCATGCGCGCAACCCGGTGGACTGGCGCCCCTGGGGCGAGGAGGCCTTCGCCGAGGCGAGGCGGCTCGACAAGCCGGTGCTGCTGAGCGTGGGCTACACGACCTGCCACTGGTGCCACGTGATGGAGCACGAGTCCTTCGAGGATGCGGAGGTGGCGGAGCTGGTCAACGAGCGGTTCGTGGCGATCAAGGTGGACCGCGAGGAGCGGCCGGACATCGACGAGGTCTACATGAAGGTGACCGAGGCGATCTCGGGCGGGGCCGGCTGGCCCATGACGGTGATGATGACGCCGGAAAAGCTGCCTTTCTTCGCCGGCACCTATTTCCCGAAGGAGTCGCTGGCGGGGCGCCCCGGCTTCAAGATGGTGGTGGTGGAGCTGCACAAGGCGTGGATGGAGCGGCGCGACGAGGTCGTCTCCACGGCCGAGGGCATTTCCCGGGAGCTGGGGCAGATCATGGGCGGCACGCCGGGCGGGGCTCTCGATGCGGGGATCCTCGACGCGGCCCGGGCCGAGTTCGGCGGCCGCTACGACCCCGAGCGGGGCGGTTTCTCGATGCGGCCGAAGTTCCCCGTGCCGACGAACTTGAGCTTCCTGCTGCGGCACCACCGGCGCAGCGGCGACGCGGAGTCGCTCGCGATGGTGCGGAAGACTCTCGGCGAGATCCGGCGGGGCGGGGTCTACGACCAAGTCGGGTTCGGCATCCATCGCTACTCGACCGACCGGGAGTGGCTGCTGCCGCATTTCGAGAAGATGCTCTACGACCAGGCGCTCTACGTCATCGCCTGCGTCGAGGCCTGGCAGGCCACCGGCGAGGAGGCCCATGCGCGGAACGCCCGCGAGGCGATCGTCTACGTGATGCGCGACCTGCGTTCGCCCGAGGGCGCCTTCTACTCGGCGGAGGACGCCGACAGCGAGGGCGAGGAGGGCAAGTTCTACACCTGGACCGAGGCGGAGGTGCTGGAGGTGCTGGGGCCGGAGGAGGGGAGCTGGTTCGTCGAGACCTTCGGCTTCGCCGAGGGCGGGAACTTCGTGGACGAGGCGACGCGCAAGAAAAACGGGACGAACATCCCCCATCTGAGCGGGGGCGGGGGCGGGGCCGCCGACCTCGACGAGGCGGAGCGGGCCCGGCTGGAGCCGCTGCGCGAAAAGCTTTTCGAGCGCCGCGAGGGGCGGGTGCGTCCGCAGCGGGACGACAAGGTGCTGACGGATTGGAACGGGCTGATGATTTCGGCCCTGGCGCGGGCGGCGCAGGCCTTCGGCGATGCCGAATACGCCGCCGCGGCGCGGACCGCCGCCGACTTCGTGCTGGGGGCTCTGGCGACGGAGGAAGGGCGGCTGCTGAAGCGCTACCGCGAGGGCGAGGCGGGGCTGACGGCCCATCTGGAGGACTACGCCTTCATGGTGCGGGCCCTGCTCGACCTCTACGAGACGGACCACGACCTGCGTTGGTTCGCGCGGGCGCTGGAGCTGCAGCAAGTCCTCGACGATCGTTTTTGGGATGCGGAGGAGGGCGGCTACTTCACCGTCGCCGACGACGCCGAGCAGCTCATCGTGCGGGCGAAGAAGATCTACGGCGGCGCCATCCCGAGCGGCAACGCCTTTTCCGTGGGCAATCTGGCGCGGCTCCACCGCATGACCGGCGATCCGGCCCATGCCTCGCGGGCCGAGGCGCTGGTGCAGGCCTTCGCGGGGGAGATCGCGGCGCAGCCTTCGGCCTACCCGGACACGCTCTGCGGGCTCGATTTCCTCTTCGGTCCGACGCGCGAGGTGGTCGTCTGCGGCGAGGCGGGGGCGGAGGACACCGAGGCGATGCTCGCACTGCTGCGGCGCGGCTTCCAGCCGAACCAGGTGGTGCTGCTGCGCACGGCGGAAAACGCCGCCGAGCTGGCCCGACTCGCTCCGTTCACGGAGAACCAGCGCCCGCTGGAGGGGAAGGCGACCGCCTACGTGTGCCGCGACTTTTCCTGCCTCGCCCCGACGGCGGACATGGAGAAGCTGGAGGCTCTGCTGGGCGACGAGTGACGGGGCGCGTGGACCTTCGGCGTCGGACTTCGCTCAGGCCGGGGCGGAGTCGAGGACGAGGCGGTGGACGGCTTTTGTTGATGCGGGCGGCGGAGTTGCAAGGGGCTTTGGTTGGCGTTACCCTTGGTCGATGAATGATCTGGAGACGTTGGAGGTTCCGGCGGAATTGCTTGAGAGCGCGCGAATGTCTTTGGGCGATCTGCGGTTGGAAGTTGCAGTGCTCCTCTTTGAAACGGGCAAGGTTTCTTTGGGAAAGGCGGCTGAATTCGCAGGGATGCACCTCGGCGAGTTTTTGACTCAGCTTTCCGCGCGAGGTTTGGGCATTCACGCAGGTGCCGAAGAGGCTGAGCGCGACGCATCGACGATCAAAGATTTGTTTCCGACTCGGGAATGATCGTCGTTGCCGATTCGTCGCCGCTGATCAGCCTTGCTCGGATCGGTAGGCTCGACCTTCTTGAATCTCTTTTCGAGAGAGTGGTCGTCCCGCGGGCGGTGTGGAGTGAAGTGGTTTTCGACGGAGCGCAACGAGTGGGAGCGCTCGACTTGCCTTCGGCGAACTGGATCGAGGTGCGGACGGTAGATCCCGCGTCGCCGATTCTGCAGATGGCACAAAGGACTCTGCACCGAGGTGAGGCCGAGGCGATCTCGCTCGCCTTTGATCAGCGCCCCAGTTTGCTGCTGATCGACGAACAAATTGGACGCGCGGTGGCAAGGGATCTTGGCCTGGCCATCACGGGAATCATCGGCGTGCTCATCGCGGTTAAAGAACGCGGGTTGGATCGAGACCCCGTAGGTCTTGCGAGACAGATGCAGCGCAAAGGCGTTTGGATTTCGGAATCATTGATCGAGCTTCTGGAGCAGGTCTGAAAGTCGTCTGGTCCGACTCATTCCGCCGACATCTGAATTGTGGTCATTGTCGCAATTTGGCAATTGCTCCCGCAGTCGGGCATTCGTGCCTATGGTGCACCAAGGGGCAGCAGACGCTCGAGGCTCTGCTGGGCGACCAATGAGGGGTGCGGCATGGACCTTCGCCGCCAGGCTTCGCTCAGGCCGGGGCGGAGTCGAGGACGAGGCGGTGGACGGCATCGAGGGTGGAGAAGGAGTTTTCGGTGAGCAGGTCGTCGTCGATGGCGATGCCGAAGCGGCTTTCGAGCTCGAGGAGGAGGTCGATCGAGGCCATCGAGTCGAGCCCGGCTTCGCCGAGGGACTGGTCGGGGGCGAGGTCGGTGCCGGCGGGGAGGAGCTTGAGGTGCGGCCTCACGGCGGCTTCGACTTCTTCGATGGTGGCGGTGGCGGTGGCGGTGGCGGTGCT
>SLGN01000065.1 GCA_007123695.1 Verrucomicrobiales bacterium | reverse complement strand
CGGCGAGGGTTTTGCCCGCCATGATCTTGGCGGCGAGCTTGGGCAGGGGCACGCCGATGGCCTTGCTGACGAAGGGGGCGGTGCGCGAGGCGCGGGGGTTGACCTCGATGACGTAGAGGTCGTCGCCCTTGACGGCGAGCTGCATGTTCATGAGCCCGCGCACCTCGAGGGCCTTGGCGAGCTTTTTGGCGGCGTCGCGGATGCGGTCCTGCATCGCGGCGGAGAGCGAGAAGGGGGGGATGACGCAGGCGGAGTCGCCCGAGTGGATCCCGGCCTCTTCGATGTGCTCCATGATGGCGCCGATGATGGTGGTTTCGCCGTCGCTGATGCAGTCGACGTCGACTTCGGTGGCGTCCTCGAGGAAGCGGTCGACGAGCACGGGGCGGTCGGGGGTGGCATCGACGGCGCTGCTCATGTAGTGGGTGAGCTCCTCGTCGCTGTAGACGATCTGCATGGCGCGGCCGCCGAGCACGAAGCTGGGGCGCACCAGGCTGGGGTAGCCGATGCGGCGGGTGATCTCGAGGGCCTCCTCCAGCGAGGTGGCGGTGCCGCTGGGGGCCTGGTCGAGGCCGAGTTCGTCGAGGAGGGCGGCGAAGTATTTGCGATCCTCGGCCAGCTCGATGCTGCGGGGCGAGGTGCCGATGATGCGGACGCCGTTTTCCTCGAGGCCCTTGGCGAGGTTCAGCGGGGTCTGGCCGCCGAACTGGACGATGACGCCGAGGACCTGGTCGTCGCGGTTCTCGCGCTCGTAGATGTTGAGCACGTCCTCGAGGGTGAGGGGCTCGAAGTAGAGCTTGTCGCTGGTGTCGTAGTCGGTCGAGACGGTCTCGGGGTTGGAGTTGACCATGATGGTCTCGTAGCCGAGCTCGCGCAGGGCGAAGCTGGCATGGACGCAGCAGTAGTCGAACTCGATGCCCTGGCCGATGCGGTTGGGGCCGCCGCCGAGGATGATGACCTTCTTCCTGTCGCCGTCGCGCACTTCGTCCTCGATGCCGTAGGTCGAGTAGTAGTAGGGGGTGACGGCCTCGAACTCGGCCGCGCAGGTGTCGACGAGGCGGTAGGTGGGGAGCACGCCGAGGGATTTTCTGCCCTTGCGGACCTCGGCTTCCGGCAGGCCCGAAGCCAACGCGATCTGCCGGTCGGAAAAGCCGAGACGCTTGGCCCTGCGGCACGCCTGTAGATCGGGCATCCTGCCTGATCCGTCCCGCAGGCTTCCAGCCTGCTCCTCCACGATCTCCGCGATCTGGCGGAGGAACCAGGGGTCGATCTTGGTCAGCTCGAAGACGCGCCCGAGATCCCAGCCGCGGGCGAAGGCCTGGCCGAGCCAGAAAATGCGCTCGGCGTTGGGCACGCTGAGCTTCGTCGTGAGCGATTCGTCGTCGATCGGCTCGTCGGCGCCGTCGCCGAGGAGACCGTAGCGCTTGATCTCGAGGCTGCGCAGCGCCTTCTGGAGGCTTTCCTTGAAGGTCCGCCCGATGGCCATGGCCTCGCCGACGGATTTCATCTGCGTGGTCAGGGTCCCGTCGGCGCCGGGGAACTTCTCGAAGGTGAAGCGGGGCACCTTGGTCACGACGTAGTCGATGGTCGGCTCGAAGCTGGCGGGGGTCTCGCGGGTGATGTCGTTGCGCAGCTCGTCGAGGGTGTAGCCGACGGCGAGTTTGGCCGCGATCTTGGCGATGGGGAAGCCGGTGGCCTTCGAGGCGAGGGCCGAGCTGCGCGAGACCCGCGGGTTCATCTCGATGACGATCATGCGGCCGTTCTCGGGATTGACCGAGAACTGGATGTTCGACCCGCCGGTCTCGACGCCGATCTCGCGGATGCAGGCGAAGGACGCGTCGCGCATGATCTGGTATTCGCGGTCGGTCAGGGTCTGGGCCGGCGCCACGGTGATGGAATCGCCGGTGTGGACGCCCATGGGGTCGAGGTTCTCGATGGCGCAGATGATGACGCAGTTGTCGGCGCGGTCGCGCATCACCTCCATTTCGTATTCCTTCCAGCCGAGCAGGGATTCCTCGATGAGGACTTCGGAAACGGGGGACAGGTCGAGCCCGCGGGAGACGATGTACTCGAACTCCTCTCGGTTGTAGGCGATGCCGCCGCCGGTGCCGCCGAGGGTGTAGGCGGGCCGGATGATCAGGGGAAAGCTGCCGATCTCCTCCCGGATGCCCTGGGCCTCGTCCATGTTGTGGGCCACGCCGGACTGGGGCAGGTCGAGGCCGATCTTGAGCATCGCCTCCTTGAACAGCAGCCGGTCCTCGCCCTTTTCGATGGCCTCGGGGCGTGCCCCGATCATGCGGACTCCATGCCGGTCGAGGATGCCCTGGCGGTGCAGTTCCATCGCGGTGTTGAGCGCGGTCTGTCCCCCGAGGGTGGGGAGCAGCACGTCGGGCCGTTCCTTGACGATGATCTTCTCGACGATTTCGCAGGTGATCGGCTCGACGTACGTGCGGTCGGCGAACTCCGGATCGGTCATGATCGTCGCCGGGTTCGAGTTCACGAGCACGACTTCGTAGCCTTCCTCGCGCAGGGCCTTGCAGGCCTGCACGCCGGAGTAGTCGAACTCGCAGCCTTGGCCGATGACGATGGGGCCGGAGCCGATGACGAGGATCTTGTGAATCGAGTTGTCGCGGGGCATCTAGGTTTGCAGGGGATAAAATTTGTCACCCCTTGCATGGGCCGCGCCGCAGCGCAAACGGGAAAGCCGACGGGCCGAAACTTCCGCCCGCCGGAGTTGCCCGTGTCGCCCGCAAGGCCCGACCCCCGCTCACGCTTCGGGCGGGGAGGGGAGTTCGCGGCGCATCCACCCGAGGCCGCGGCGGTTGTTCTCCTCCTCCTCCGCAAGGACGCGGTCGAGGGGCTTGCCCGCGACGGCGGGCACGGGGCCGCGCGGCGGGTTGGCGGAGACCCGCTCGAGGGCCGGGGCGAGATGAGTCGCCCGCCGTTCCGGAAAGGTGGCGTAGTAGCCGTCGTCGAGACAGGGCACGCGCAGAGGATCGCGCGTGGCCATCTCGAGGTTCACCGCGATGCCGGGCCGGGCCCGGCGCAGGGCGGCGACGGTGGCCACGAGATCGATCATGCCGGTGCCAAGCGGAGTTTCACTGAGAAGGAAGCCCCCGGCGTCGGGCTGCACGGCCATGTCCTTGAGGTGGACGCTCTGGGCGTAGGGTGCCAGCGCCGCGACCGTATCGTCGGGATCCTCCAGCAGGGAGAGATTGTTCCCCGTGTCGACGAGGACTCCGATCCACTCGCTGGAGAGCGATTCCATCAGGGCGACGAGTTCCTCGGACACGAGGTCCTTGTGGTTCTCGACCGCGATGCGGAGGCGGCGTTTCCGGGCGAGGGGCTCGATCCGCTCGAGGGTCCGTTTTGCCTGCCGGTGGAAGGTCCGGAAATCCTCCAGGCTCTTGAAGACCTCGTAGCGGCGGCCTCCCATCAGGATGGTCCGGGCCACCTCGGCGCCGGCCTCGCGGGCGTGCCGCAGTTCGCGGTCGAAGGCGTCGGTGCCGCCGTCGGCGTCGGGCAGCCGCAGGCTGGCCTCGTAGTAGCCCGCGCATTCCTCCACGAGGGCGCGCAGGGCGGCGGGGTCCGATCCGCGCAGGGGCGCCTGGATCCCGTCGGCCCCGAGTTCCCGCGCGTAGCGGAAAAATCCGGCGGTATCGGCGAATCGGGTTCCTTCATGGCCCGCCGCGACCGCCCGCCAGTGCTGGTGGCAGGAAAAGGCGCAGATACCGAGAGGACCCGTCGCCACCCCGGCCCGGGCGAGGAGGCGGCGCAGCGCCGCGAGCGGACCGAGGGCGCAGACCGAACCGAGCAGGGCGCGGCGGTTGGTGGTCGTGCCTTGCATCGGCCCCGCCCTACACGAACAGCTCGCGGATCGCCGTGCCCCGGTCGACGAGGGGCACGGGACGGTCGCCGTCGTGGAGATCCTGCAAGTAGTCGATCCCGAGGGCGTGGTAGATCGTGGCGTGCCAGTCGGGGACGGAGATGGGGCGCTCCACCGCGACCTTCGACGCCTCGTCGGTGACGCCGATGGCGCCTTTGTGGGCGAGGCCGCCTCCGGCCATCAGCACCGAAAAGACCGAGCCCTGGTGCCCGCGCCCGCCTCCGCTGTCGAAGCTGGAAGGACGGCCGAACTCGCCGGCCACGCAGACGAGGGTCTTGTCGAGCATCCCGTGCGCGTCGAGGTCGTCCATCAGCGCGCTGAGGGCCTGGTCGAGCCCCTGGATCAGCACGTGCTGATTGACTTGCCCGTCGTTGTGGGTGTCCCAGCCGGTGCCGTTGGTGAAATTGAGGTTGTCGAGGATCTCGACGAAGCGCACGCCTTGCTGGAGGAGACGGCGGCCGAGGAGGCAGCGCTGGCCGAATTCCGCCCCGTAGCGTTCGCGCAGGGCGGCGGGCTCGGACTTGAGGTCGAAGGCCTTGGCGAAATCGCCGCTGGCGAGGGCCTCGCTTTTTTCGATGAGGGTGTCGTATTTCACCACCGGATCCTCGGCTGCGCGGGTCTCGCGTGCCGTCTCGCGGACCCTGGCGAGCAATCCGTCGCGGCGGGCCTGCCGCGCGTCGGTGATGCCGGGGGCCCGGGCGAGGCCGGCCGGACCCTTCTCGGTGTCGAGCAGGTAGAGGTAGCTGTTCTTTGCCCCGAGGAAGCCGGCCCCGCGGGAGACGCTGGGGTAGCCGGCGAGGACGTAGGCCGGCACGCCGTCCTGCCCGGCCCCGAGTTCGTGGGAGACGACCGACCCGATCGAGGGATAGACGACGGTGCCGCTGACGGGGCGCCCGGTGTGCATGAAGTTCACCGCCGCAGCGTGCTCGTCGATGACCTCGTGGGTGAGGGTGCGCAGCACAGTGGCCCGGTCCATGAGCTTGGCCAGTTCGGGCAGGTGCTCGCAGAGCTTCACGCCGGCCACGGCGGTGTCGATGGCGGGGTAGGCGCTGCCGGCCTTGCGGGCCTTAGGATCGCCAAGCGGCTTCGGGTCGAAGGTGTCGACCTGGGCCGGACCACCCCCGAGCCAGAGAAGGATGCAGTGCTCGGCCTTGCCCGCGGGAAAGTCAGGTTTCGCGCCGACGGCAAGGAGCGGACTGGCCCCGCCGAGCGCGGCGAGGGAGGCGGAATGCTGGAGGAAGGTTCGGCGTTTCAT
>SLGN01000057.1 GCA_007123695.1 Verrucomicrobiales bacterium | reverse complement strand
TGTGTCCGAAGCCGTAGCCGAGAAAGCCTCCGGCACTCTTGGGAAGATTGAGCTGCGCCACCCAATCGGCGAAGAACCACGGTTGGTATTCCACGAGGCATGCCGCCGAGACCACCAGCAGCGCGAAGGAGACGAGATTGCGAGCGTGGAAAGGACGCGCCCCCGTGAGAATCTGCACCGCCCACCATGCCATCACCGTGGGTACGAGGTAGGCAGCGGCCCCGAAAAAGAAGTAGGCGTAGCCCGCCACCACCGCCCCGACCGGACCGATGAAATTCTGCACCGCAGCACTGCCCCCGGCCTGGCTGCTGAAAGGGACCCAGGCGGGCAAGTCGGCGGGCGAGTAGGAAACCAGCGCCAGCAGGAACATCGCGCAAATCCCCGCTAGAACGATGGCCACGCCCTCGTGGAACGCGTAGCTCTCGCCCGCGTCGGCGTAGCCAGCTCGTGCCGCTCTGCCCTCGGGCGCCGACGAACGTTTCCGGGAGTTCGATTTCCGGGTCGTGGTGCTCGATTTTTTGGCGGCCATGGTGCGGTTCGACGGAACAGGGCAGAGTCTTGTTCTGGAAATTATTGAAATTTCCAGAAAGGCGGAAATTTCACCAAATATGAACCCTTTGATGATTTGGATCAACGAATATCTTGGAAAATCAAACTACTTTGCCGCGAGAGTCGCCCGGTGCTGCGGATCTTCCCGCTGGACCGGGCAAAAAGCGCGGAGATTGGAGATGGGCCTGCCGCGTTCCAGGGGCAGTTTCCTCCCTTGGCAAAGCGGGGAGAGTCTGCTAAGACAAAGCCATGCTCACCATCGTCAAATTGGCCGTTTCCGCCGGCCTGATCTACTTCGTCAACGAAATCGTCGTAGTTCGGAGCCGCCCCTTTCTCGGGAGCCTCGTCGCCTCCTTGCCGCTCGTGACCCTGATCACCTTTTTCTGGATCTGGCTGGGCATGGCCGATAGGCCGGAGGCTCGGGTGGAAAAACTGGCCTCGCACTCGACCGGCGTGTTTTGGTTCGTCCTGCCGAGTCTACCGATGTTCCTCGTGCTGCCTTGGCTGCTTCGCAAGGGCCTGGGCTTCTGGCCCACGATGCTGGTTTGCTGCCTCCTCACCATGGTCCTCTACGCCGGCATGGCCATGATCTTGAAGCGCTTCGGGATCGATCTGTGACGTCGCGACCGAGCGACACCCGGTCCGGTCCGAACGATGCCTCGATGGCTCGCCTCGACGAGGGCTCAACTTTTGCGCAGTGCCGATGCAGGCACCGCCTCACTGCCCTCCCGAAAAGGCCCTGATCTTCGCCTGGCTCTCGTCGGAAAGATTCTCGATGGGGTAGTTGACTGATTTGCCCGTCTCCAGGAGAAGGACGGCCTTGTCCCCATCGACGCGAAGCAGCGTCGCCATGATGGAGCGCCCCTCGCGATTGGTCCATTCCTCCTTGACCCGCTCGGGCCGGGCCATGGCGGTCGATGCGGGGGCGTCGCCGGGACTCTCGGCATCGAGCTTCGCCCCCGCATCGATCCAGGCCTTGATCGCCTCGACCTCGGACTCGGAGAGAGGCGCCCCGTTGCGCGGCATCTTCTTGTTGCCTTCGGCGACGGTCACGCGCATGACCAGTTCGCTGCGGTCTCCGCTGCCGGGGCTGATGGCGCCGTTCCGGCGGATGTGCTTCTCGATCTTGTCGGCATCGAGGCTGAGCCCGCCTTTCGATTCGCCATTTCCGTGACAGCGAAAGCACTTCGACTCGAAGATCGGGAGCACGGCGCTCTGGAAGTCGGACGCTTCGCCAAGCAGAGGAAGGGCAAAAACAGACACTATGGGAAGAAGGATGGATTTCATGTATTCGGAAAAGTCGGATTCGGAAAGACACGTCGATGGCTCCGGCACAGTTTCCGGAGTCGATCGCAATCGGTCATTCGAAAATAACGTCTCGGGATCGATTCGTCACAGTCGAGAAAAAAATCTTCCTCGAGACGTAGCAGCCGACTCCCGTGTCTTCCGCTCCTTCACCCCCCGAAAAGACGGGCGCGAAAGTCGGCGAGGGCGTGCCGTTCAAACCACGCGAGGCTCCAAGGCTCGGCGGAAAGTATCGACGCGGCCAGATCCTGCGGGACTACGTAGGCCTGCGCCGCCACGGGTCCGAGGCCGTCCACTAGAGGCATAACTTTGATGCGTTCGTAGAAGGAATCTTCGTAGGCGTCGAGGAGCCGCATCTCAGCCGCGCCGAGACCGAAGAACACGCGCCCTGCGACGGGTTCCCCGCCGGCCTCGCCGACGACGATGCCCGGAAAGGCTTCCCCCGCGACCCTTCGGACTTCGTATCCCTCCAACGTGGCTGCACGTGACTCGAGAGAGTCCGCTCCGCTGATTCGTCTCCAGATTTCGGGTATCAGGAGTGTTCCGTAGACAAAAAGGTTCATACCCCGCGCATCCCCGCGCTCTTGCTTTTCCCTGCCCTATCCCCCATTCTCGTGCTGTGCAAGCTCTCTCCGCAGCCTTCCGATGTTCCCTGCTGATCGCCCTCGGGGGCGGTTTTGGGGCATGCCGCTCGCTTCCTTGGAAGTCCACTTCCAAAGAAGCAGAATCTGCCGATGCCACGCTGGACGCCTCGACGCCGAGTCCTGCGGCCGTGCGACTGCCTGTCGGTACCGTCGAACTCGTCGACGAGGCCGGCGAATTCGTGCTCGTACGTTCCAGGCGCGGCCTCCAACTCGAGCCCGGCTCCCACCTCACCATCCACGGAGACCAAGGCGAGACCGTTGCCACGGTTTCGGTGAGTCCCGCGCGCAAAGGCCCATTCCTCACGGCCGACATCGTCTCCGGAAGCCCGAAAAAAGGCCAGCGCGCCACCGCCCCTTATTCCGCCGGAGCAAGCCCGCCGCCCCCCTTCCCCGGACCCGCCGACACGCCCGACGCCATCCAGATTCTCGAATGAGCGCTTCTCCATTCCCGGCCATAAAGAAAGCCTCGAAGAACAGGTCGGCACGCGCCAGCAACGCTAGCAATGCGTTCGCTCGTTTTTTCACTTGAACGAATGCCCTTACAGTCTACCATGTTAAAAACCCAACCTAATTTTAATGAGTTCTCACCGCATCGTTGTTGCGCCCGGAGCAGGGCGGGCCTACTACCACTGTCTCTCGCGGGTCGTGGATCGACGCATCGTCTTCCATGCTGCGGAGAAGGAGGTGTTCCGGTCGATCCTGAGGAAGCTGGAGCGGTTCCTCGGGGTGAAGGTGGTCACCTACTGCCTGATGGGCAACCACTTCCATCTTCTGCTGGAGGTGCCGGACAAGGAGACGATGCCAAAGCTGGATGCGGAACAGTTGCTTGAGCTGCTGCCGCTGCTCTACGACGAGGTGCTGGTGGACCAGGTGAGGAGGGAGCTGGAGACGGCGCGGAAGTCGGGAAATCTGGGCTGGGAACGGCGAATTCTGGAGCGCTACGAGCGGCGGCGCTTCGATTTGTCGGTGTTTTTGAGGGAGCTGAAGCAGAGGGTCTCGATCTTCTACAACCGACGCAACAGACGGGTGGGGACGCTGTGGGAGGCGCGGTTCAAGAGCGTGCTGCTGGAGGGCGGGGAGGAAACTCTGAGGACGGTTGCGGCCTACATCGACCTCAATCCGGTGCGGGCGGGGCTGGTGGAGCGTCCGGAGGACTATCGATGGAGCGGCTACGGGGAGGCCTGCGGGGCGGGCAAGGGGGCGGAGAAGGCGCGGGCGGGGCTGGTCTCGATCACGCGGGAGGGACTGGAGAATCCTGCCGCCATCGAGGGGGTCGAAACTGGTGCGGGTAGCGGCCCGAAGGCGGCGGATTCCGGTCGTCTTCCGGGGTTGCCGGACTGGGCGGAGGTGCAGGCACGCTACCGGCTGCTGCTCTACTCGGACGGGCGCGAGCAGAAGCCGGACGAGGCGACGGGGGAAGGCGGGCGCGCGGGGATCGCGGCGGAGGAATGCAACCGAGTCGCGGAGGCGGGCGGGGCGGTGCCTTTGGCGGAGGCTTTGCGCTGCAAGATCCGCTACTTCAGCGACGGGGCGGTGATCGGGTCGGCTGAGTTCGTGGACGGAGTCTTCGAGCGGCTCAAGGCCGAGGGTCGCACGGGTCCGAAGCGGACGAGCGGGGCGCGGCGGATGAAGGGAGCGGACTTCGGGAGTTTGCGCTCGCTCCGGGATCTGCGTTTGCGAAGGATGGGCGCAGCCGACGGGGCAAACGGATGAGCGCGTTGCAGGCCCGGCGCAACCCGCGCCCGGGCATGGGTTTCCGGGCGTGCGGGGCTAGACGGTTGCCCAGGGGATCCAGCCGGCCCTCAGCACCGCAAGGAGCAGGGTGACGGCGACGGCGGCGAGGAGCGTCGAGTAGAGGACCATTGCGGAAGCGAATCGCTCGTCGGCCTTGAACTCGTGGGCGAGCAGCGCCGTGTTGACCGCCGTGGGGGCGGCGGAGCCGAGGACGAGGATGGCGGCGATTTCGCCGCGGAACCCGAAGGCCCACGTCAGGGCAAGGGCGGCGAGGGGCCCGCAAACCAATCGGATGGCGAGGGCGATGCCAAGGTTTCCGAGGGGAGCGGGCGGTCTTGTTTGGGAAAGCTGCACCCCGAGGGTGAGGAGGGCGAAGCCCACGAGACCGTCGGCGAGGTAGAGGAGAGGTGCCCAGACGAAGACGACGCCTTCGAGCGGGTTGTCGGTGGCGCGGAGGACGATGGCGAGGGCGATGGCGTAGGGCGATGGTTGCCGCAGGACGGGGAGGAACCATCCCTTGCGCTCGCGGCTCCCGGCGTTGGCGAGAAAGACGCCGAGGGAGAAACTGGTGAGGTTCATGGTGGCGAGGACGAAGACCTGCACAACCGGGCCCAGGTCGGAGAAAGCGAGGGTCATGAGCGGGATGCCCCAGTTCCCGCTGTTGTAGATCATGGTGCCGAGCTTCATCGCGTAGCGCTGGCCGGGCGGTTGGCGGCGCAGGGCGCAGACGATCCAACTGAGCGCTCCCATGCTCGCGATGATGCAGAGGGTGAAGGCGACGACCCGGAGACCGACGGCGCCGGAGAGGTCGGAGGTGGAGAGCCGCACGAGGATGAACGCGGGGACGAAGAGATAGAGGTTGAACTTGACGAGCGTCTTGAGATCGAGGCCGAAAAGTCGGTCGAGCCCCCAGCCGACGCCGACGAGGACGAGGATGGGCAGGGCGACGTCGAAGAAGATCTGCACGAGCATGACCCGCCGAGTCTCGCGTTCTCCGCGACGGGGAGCAACCGAAGATGACCGGCGCTACCTCGCCGCCCGGAGCCCTGCGGCGGGACTTTCGCCAACGGGGGCAGGAGGCTCGAGCCGGATATCGGCATGGTGCGAAAGGAAGGTTTCGACGGCGGCGGCGAGAGTTTCGGCGAAGCGGCGACGGTTCTGCGGCGTGTCGCGGACGCCGGGACGCGGGCATTCGATCTGGAGCGAGATCCATCCGTCTCCCTCGCGGGCGGCGCGGTAGCGGGCGGTGTTGTATCCGCCGCGGAAGTAGGCGGCGCCGCCGGGATGGGGAATGCCGGGACTGGGAACCGAGGGATAGCCCGCCTCCTCGAGGAGTCCGCCGAGGCTCTTGGGACCGCGTACGATCTGCTCGAAGGAATCGGGACTGGTCGCAAGGAGGGCCGCGAGGCTGGAGACGGGCGCGAGGGCTTCGAACGCCGCGCCGACCTCGCGCAGCTGGTCTTCGCCGAGGAGGTAGCCCAGCTCGACTCGGCCTTCGGGATGGGAGTGGCCGTGGAGGTCGATGAAAAGGCCGCGTCCGGACACGTCGCGGGCCCGCGCGATGGCTTCGTGGAAGGCCCGCCAGGTGGCGAGGGCGGCGGGCTGGCCTGCGGTCGCGGTGAGCGCGTCGCGGTTGCAATCGACCTTGGTCCGGCTGAGAAGGCAGACGACGAGATGGGGGCGGGCTCCGCATTGGCGTTGGAAGGCCTCGGCGAGATCGTGCGCAAGCAGGTCGGTGTTCACGTCGCGGACGGTGGTGCCGTTTTCCCGGTCGGGAATTTCGGCCGGTTCGAGCCTGCCTCCGTGGGGCGCGGCGACGATCACGGGGAGATCGCCGGGCAGGTATTCGACAGTGCCGTCCGCGAGGAGGTCGCGAGCTGCGGGCGTCTCCGCTCCGGCCCTGTCGACGAGGGCGGCCGCCGCCGCGAGGAAGAGAATGGCGAGAAAGCGCTGCATCCGCAATGAAGCCTAGGGCCGATGCCGCGCCGTGCTGATCGATTCGGAGTAGACGAACTCTCCGGTGCGGCCGTCGAAGAACTGGAAAACGACCTGGGGGTGCGGATAGGCGACCCATCGCGTGCCGCCGAGCTGACGGGGCATGTTGTGGACGTTGTTGACCTGCACGACGCAGTAGTAGGGGTAGCGGCGCTGCGAGCGCTCGATGTCGGGAAGGATGTAGCTGGACCAGCGGATGTCGCACTCGCGCGGGCCGGACCGGTAGAGGCCGGTGGCGGGGCGCTGGCCCTCGTCGTTGGCGGGAACGTGGTTGACGGAATTGAGCGGCCCCGAGCAGAATTCCCAGACGAGATCGGTGATCTTCACGGCGAAGCTGTTGTGGAGGTCGCCGGTGAGGACGAAAACGGGTTTGCCGAGCGATTCGAAGAACTCGATGAGCTCTTCGCGCTCGGCGATGAGCGCGGTCCAGGCCTCGTCCTTGCCTTCGGCGAACTCGTGGCCGCCGGCGCCGTCGTGGGGAATCATGAAGTTCACCGAGGAGGCGAGAAAGAAAAAGTCGGACTCGCTCGTGCGCATCTCCTCCTGAAGCCAGGCCTTCTGCCGCTCTCCGAGGAAGGTGAGTCCGGGCCTGCCGGGATCCTCGGGGTCGTGCATTTCGCGGTGGGTCTTGGTGTCGAGGAGGAAGAAGTCGCAGTTGGAAACGGTGAACTTGCCGTAGGAAAGCCGGCCGATGGAGTAGGCGCCGGTGCTGTCGGCATAGGCGGGCGGCTCGATGCGGAGCCGGTGTTTGTCGATGACCTCGGCGACGCCGAAAACGCCCGCGTTGGGGTTGCCCGGCTCCTCGGCGTCGAAGCGCATGTCGTCCTCGCCGGCGGTGATCCGGCCCCAGTGAACGTGCAGATTGGCGGCTTGGTCCCAGTCGATGGCGGTGAAGTCGGCCTCTTCATCGACGAGGATGTCGCTGCCCTGCGCGAGGGTGGCGCGCCCGAAGTGGATGCCTTGTTCCGTGGCGAAGGGATTGGCCCAGCCGGCGTAGTCCTCCCAGGCGCGGACGCCGATGTCGCGGAACACGGCGCGGCGCTCGCGGAAGCCGACCGTGCCGCATCCGCGGATGTCGTTGACGAGGTCGTGGTCGTCGAAGGTGAAGACGGTGGGCATGTGCCGCTGCCACGCGGCGAGGTTGACGCCGCGGGAGAGGTAGGTCTTGTAGTTTTCCCAGAGTCCGGCGAGGTTCGGCGCGAGGGCGACGTCGCGGGGCATCGATTCGAGAGGGAGCCCGACCTGCATCAGCCAATCCTCGGCGGGCATGGAGCGGTGCTCTTCGTAGATGAAGTCGCCGTTCATCAGGGAAAAATGCGTATTCCCCCGCAACTCGCGGAGCATCGTGGCGTAGGCGGGCAGGCTCGGTCCGATGCCGCCGCGGGGGTTCTGGTTGGCGCAGGATCCGAACTGGAAGCGGAAGTTGAAGAGCCCGCGCGGGTTGTGTTCGGCATCGCGGTGCCCGGCGGCGCTGGGCAAGGTGCGGAAGGTGCCGGCCGACCCGCTGGGCACTTCGCCGATGTAGATCTGGTAGTGATACTCGGTGTCGGGGCGAAGCCCTGCGAGAGTGGTCGATCCGGCGTGGTCGTGCTGGACGGCAGTTGAGACCTCGGCTGAGTTTCCCTCGAGTCGCTCGGGATGCTCGCCGTAGCGCACCGAGAAGACGCCGGCCTTGTGGGTGCGCGCCCAGACCCGGACGCTGCTGTCGGTGACGAGGCCGAGCATGGGGCCGTGGGTGACGTGGTTGCTGGCGGGCGCGGCGGCGGGAGGCTGGGCGATGGACAGCGCCGGCACGACGGCGAGGAACAGGGCGGCGAGAGTCGCGCAGCTTGCAGGCGGGAGGGTTTTCATGGATCGGCAGAGGCTCTAGCGGGAGCGGAAGGGCTCGCTCGCGATGAGTCCGAGAAGGAGGGTGCGCGCCCCGCCGTCTTCGGCAAGAGCAGCGGCGGCGATCTCGTCGAGGACGGGCCGGTCGGCGGTCTCGAGCCGTCGGCCGGTTCCGTAGGAAAGGAGGCTCCCGGCGAGATGGCGGGCGAAGAGTTCCTTTCTCCCGAGGAGGATCGTCTTGAACTCGGACGCGTCGCGGAAGGCCGAGCCGTCGGACATTTCGCCGGAGGCGTCGATCTTGGGTCCGGAGGGACGCCCTTTCGCGTCGGGGTAGCGATCCCGCCAGCGGCCGATGGGGTCGAAGTTTTCGAGGGCGAATCCGGGCGGATCGATGCGGCGGTGGCACTCGGCGCAGGTGGCGAGTTCGCGGTGCTTGGCTAGCTGCTCGCGGATGGTGGTGGCGCCGCGGATGTCGGGCTCGATCGCGGGAACCTCGTCGGGCGGAGGAGGGGGCGGGGTTCCGAGGATGTTTTCGAGCAGGTAGACCCCGCGGACCACGGGCGAGGTCTCGATGCCGTTGGCGCTGACGGTGAGGACCGCGCCCATGCCGAGGAGGCCGCCCCGCCTGCGGTCGGGCAGCGACACTTTCCGGAAGGCGGCCGCTTCGCCGGGCGCGAACTCGTGGGGGAGACCGTAGAGCTGCGCGAGCGGCTTGTTGACGAAGGTGTAGTCGCAGTCGAGCAGCTCGGCGAGGGGGCGGTTCTCGTCAAGGAGGTGGCGCAGGAAGCGTTTGGCTTCCTCCTTCATGGCGTGCCCGAGATCCTGGTGGAAGTATTCAACGGCGAGCTTGCGGTCGGGAGGCGTCTCGCCGATGGCCCGCAGGTTGAGCCAACTGTCGAGGAAGCCCTCGAGAAAGAAGTCGGAGCGCGGGCTGTCGAGAAGCCGCTCCGCCTCGGCGAGGAGGATGCCGTTTTGGAGGATCTCTCCGGAATCGGCCCGCGCGCGCAGCTCGTCGTCGGGAGGCGAGGCGGTAAGAAAATAGGCGAGTCGGGCGGCGAGGTCGTGGGGCGCGAGGAGTCCCCCGCGTTCCTCGGCGGCCTCGCTGAGGTAGAGGAAGGACGGAGCGCACAGGACCGCCTTGATGGCGTCGAGGGCGGACTGGCGGGGAGTGTGTCCTGCGGCGACGCGCGCGGCGGCGAGATCGACGAAGGGGTCGATTTCGCCGTCCTCGAGAGGCCTGCGGAAGGCGCGGGAGGCGAACTCCGCGAGGATTTCGCGGAGCCGGTCCTCGTGGAATCCGTCCTCGCCGAAGGCGCGGCGCTGCGGTTCGGGAGGCCAAGTCTGGTGGATCGGTCCCCGGATGCGGACTTCGTGGATGCGGATGTGCGGCATTTGCCCGTGTTGGAGGACGATGCGCCGGGCTTCGACGATGCCGGAGGTGTAGGGGTCGTCTTCGGGCCATTGGTCGCTGTATTGCTTGGCGATGCGCGAGAAGGCGCCGCGGCAGTTGGCCATGCCGTTGGGAAAGATGAAGCGGGGTTGCTGCCCGGTCTCGAGCCAGGCCTCCATGGTGTACCAGCGGGGCTCGCCGTCTTCGACGACGACTTCGGCGAGCTGCGGCTCGACGGGCTGGGGATGGTGCAGCTCGCCGATGCGGGCGTCGCCGGAGACGATGCCGAGCCGGAAGGGCTCGGAAAAATCCATCCCGAAGATGTCGGGGTCGTAGGGGGTGTCGCGGTGCATGGCATGGGCGAGCACGCGGACCTCGTAGAGACCGTCGGCGTGAACGCCCTCGGGGAATTTTTCGAGCCCGGCGTAGCCGCCCTCGTGGTTGACCGTGTTGGGCACCTCGTAGACGCAGAGGTAGCGGAAGTTGTAGACCTTGCGGTGCGAATAGCTGAGCTCCTGCCCCTGGGTGAAGTCGCCGCGGAAGCGCCAGGTTCGTTCTTCCGGCTGTTCGACGGCAGCGAGGGCCTTTTCGACGACGAGATGCGCAGCCTCGAGGTAGTTGTCGAGGAGGAAGCCCGAGGTGACGAGGGCGTCGCCGATGGTGTCGATGTGTCCGTCGGTCTGCTCGGCGGGAAACTTCGCGGTGGGGGCGAGGGTGTCGAGCCGGCGACCGAGGAGGTCCTCGAGGCTGTTGAGGTATTCGCGCTCGTTGAGGCGCCGCAGCACCGTCTGCCCGCCCGAGCCCGCGATGCGGCTGCGGGCCTCTCCGACTTCGGCGGTGAGCGCGGCGATGGCGGCGGCGCGTTCCTCTTCCGCCGGTTGGTCGGCCTTGCGGGGAGGCATTTCGCCGAGGTTGAGCTGGTCGACGATCTCCTGGACCGCGAGGATGCCGGCTTCGTCGGCGATGGGCAGGGCGAGGTCGTCGAACTGCCGTTCGCCCTTCTTCGAATCGGCGTCGTGGCAGTCGAGGCAGTATTTGGCGAGAAAGCTCCGGACGCCGTCGTCGGCGTGGACCGGCGGGAGAAGCACCGAGGCGGCGACGGCGGCGAACGCGAAAAGGCCGGCGCGGCTGGGGACGGCACGGAGCGACCGGGGGGGCGGCGCGCCTTCCGCCGGGAGCCCGTCGGGAGAAAGGGAGGGCGCAGGCATCTCGGATCAGGCGTAGGTGCCAGTGCTGTCGGCGAAACGGTCGCGCTCGAGGCCGAGCCGCTGGAGAATGCTGAGGTAGAGGTTGCTGAGGGGAATCTTTCCGTGGCCGTCCACCGGGGTGCTCTTGTAGGAGCCGTGCTCGAAGCCGCCCCCGGCGAGGAGGATGGGCAGGTCGTGGTTGGTGTGGGCGTTGGCGTTGCCCATGCCGCTGCCGAACAGTACGGTGGTGCGGTCGAGCAAGGTGCCGGGGCCGTCTTCGATCTCGGCGAGACGGGCGAGGAAGCGTGCGAACTGCTCCATCTGGTATTCCTCCAGCACGAGCAGGGCGTCGATGCTTTCCTGCTTCATTCCGTGGTGCGACAGCGTGTGGTAGCCTTTGTCGATGCCGAGATTCTTCGGCTCGAAATCGCCGCCGATCTCGAGCGTGGCGATCCGAGTCGAGTCGGTCTGGAGCGCGAGCGCGATGAGGTCGTAGAGGAGCGGAAGATCCTCGACCATGTTCGAATCGCGGGGCTCCTCGAAGGGCGCGGCGGGTTTCGCGACTTCGGCCCATTGCCGCCGGAGCTGGAGCTGCTGCTCGACCTCGCGGACCGAGTCGAAGTATTCGTCGAGCTTCTCCCGGTCGGCCCGGTCGATCCTGCGCCGCAGGGTGCGGGCGTCGCCGAGGGCGGCGTCGAGGATGGATCCCTGGAGGGAATGCAGATCGCGCGTTTCCTTGATGCGGGAGCGCGGCTCATCGACGAAAAGCCTGCGAAAGAGCTCTTGGGGGCCGGGGATGGGGGGCACCCGGGTGCCGCTGCGCGTCCAGCACATCTGGCAGCCTCCGTGGATGCCGCTCTCGGAGCCGACCGCGAGCGAGGGGAAGCGGGTGCGTCCGCGCACGGACTCGGCGGCGAGCTGGTCGAGGCTGATGTTGCCGTCGGCGCGGCCCTTTGCGTCCATCTTGAGGACTCCGCTGAGAAAGGAATGGACGGCGAAATGGCCGCCCTTCACCCCATGGTCGAGGCCGCGGTAGATCGTGAATTGGTCCCGCAGAGGATCGAGGGGCCGGAGCAGCCGTGTCGCCTCGTAGTCCTTGCCCGGGGTCTCGGGGAAGAAGCTGGAAAGCTGGAAGCCGAGGAGATTGCCCACGGCGACGAGGCGGGCCGGGCTGTCCGTTTCCGAAAGGGTCGATCCGAGGGCCGAACTCGGGCCGAGAGCGTTCGGCAGCAGCGAATGCAGGGCGGGCAGGGAGAGGGTCGCGCCGATGGACCTGAGGAAGTAGCGGCGCGTCGGAGTGTTCGGCCTTGTCATCATCACGGCCTTGTCATCATCATGCAATGACGCTCGACCACGATGCCGGGCTCGGCAAGTCCGGGATGCCGTCCAGCCCGCGCCGTCAGTAGACCTCGGTCATGCCGCCGTCGATGAGCAGATTCTGCCCGGTGACGTAGGCGTTGGCCTCGGAGGCAAGCCAGACGACGGCCTTGGCGAAGTCCGCCGGCTGGCCGTAGCGCCCGACGGGGATGGCACCTTCGGAGCGGGCCCGCTGCGCTGAGGGAGTGATCCCGTCGCGCTCGGCCCAGACCGCATCGAGCGCGGCGATCCGGTCGGTGTCGATGCGGCCGGCCCCGACGGTGTTGACGAGGACGCCCTCGCGCCCCAGCTCGCGGGCGAGGCTTTTCCCGAGACCGACGAGACCGCTCCGGAAGACGTTGGAAAGGAGGAGTCCGTCGATGGCCTGCTTCGTCGAGACGGAGGCGTTGTTGACGATCCTGCCGCCGCCGCCGGCACGGAAATGTGGAAGAGCGGCGCGGATCGCGCGGATGTAGCCGAGCAGGGTCGATTCGAAGGCCGCCTGCCAGGCATCGTCGCCGAACGCGTCGAAACCTCCCGCAGGAGGCCCGCCGGTATTGTTGAAGAGGGCCCAGAGTCCGCCAAACTCGGCGGCGGCACGATCAACCGCCGAAGCAACAGCTTCGGTATCGGAAATGTCGCCGACGAAGTGGAGGGGACGGTTTCCGGTTTCGGCGGCGATGGCGTCGGAAGCGGCGACGAGCTTGTCGCCCGAACGCGCGAAGAGCATGACCCGTGCGCCCTCGCGGGCGAACTCGGCGGCGACGCCGCGTCCGATGCCCCCACTGGAGGCGAGCACGAGAACGCCCTTCCCTGCGAGACCGAGGTCCATGATAGTCGGCGCGGGGGCGTGACGCCTACTGCCCCGGCTTGGGCGGCAGCTTGGGTGCGGGGGGCTTCGCGCCGCCCGGCTCGGGGCGCTTCAGCGGAACGGGGCGCGGCGCGGCAGGTGTTCCCCCGCCCGCCGGAGGAGCGGCGACCGGCTTGACCGGAACAGCTCCCGGCGGTTTCACCGGAACGGCTCCGGCAGGTTTGACGGGAACGGCTCCTGGCGGTTTCACTGGAACAGCTCCGGCAGGTTTGACGGGAACGGCTCCTGGCGGCTTGAGGGGAGCAGCCTTCGGAGCGCCCGGAGCGGCCTTGGGGGGAGCGGGTGCGGCTTTCGGGGCGCCGGGTGCCGCCTTCGGCGCGACGGGTTGTGCAGGAGCAGGCGCAGACCGCACTTGATCGAGCTTCACGGTGGCGCCGCCGGCGCTGGCAGGAGCGGGCTTCGGTGCGGAAACGGGAATGGCGGCGCGAATGGGGGCGGCTCCTGAAGCGGCAGGAGCAGCGGGCGCGGGGGCTGCGGCAGCAGGCGCGGCGGATCCCAAAGACGCGAACCATTCCGCGAGCGGCTGTTCGCCGATCGACGCGGTCGTCGCAAAATAGGCAGGCACGACCGTGCCGAACACGATTTGGTCCTTGTCCGAAAGAGCGACGCCCTCCGGACCGACGGGGTTTCCGTTGACCTTGGTTCCGTTGGTCGATCCCGGATCGACGAGTCGGTAGGCACCGCCTTCGCATTCGAGCCGGGCGTGGTTCACGGAAACTTCGGCGACAAGGACTTGGATGGTGTTTTCCGGGCTGCGACCGATGGTGGCGGCATCGCCGGTGAGATCGTGGCGGACTGGCTCCTCACTGGGCTTGCAGACGACGAGGCAAAAGGCGTTTTCGGACATGCCTTCGACTTTCCAAAAAAGGCGCGGGTCTGTCAATCCGTTCCTGAAAGAGAAGCCATTTCTCGTGAACCGGTCCCGCGACCATCGAGCCATGCTTCGAGCGCGGGGCGTAGCCCGGGCGCGTCGGGCTCGCGCAACGGCTCGTGCCGGGCTCCGGAAACGAGAAGCAGTGTTTTTGCCGCAGAGGGGAAACGGAAGTAGAGCTCCTCGGCGAAACGGGGCGGACACACTTCGTCCTCGACTCCCTGTACGAGCAGGAGCGCGAGGCCCGGCCGGATCGCCGAGACGAGCGAGGGCAGGGCCTTCTCATGCTCCATCAAGCTGCTGGCAAAGCGAAGCGACACGCGATGGTGAACGCCGTCGCGGGACCGCTCGGCTTCGGCCCGGCGCGGTTGATCGCTGTGGTGGCAGTCCTCCGCACGCACGCCGGTGCCGAGGCTGAGGCAGGGGAAATACCGCACCAGCGCCCTGGCGACCCGGATCTTCCACGGAGGCTGCCGGTGAGACGGTCGCAGCAGCGGAGCGCTGAGCCAGAGCCAGCGGAGCCCGTAGAGGCGCCGACACTTGTCCGAACGCCTCCCCAGCCAGTGGAGCAGGAGAAATCCTCCGGCGGAGTGGGCGAAGATCCCGACGGGGCGGAGATCGAGAGCCTCGAGAACCTCATCGAGAAGCTCCCCCATCCTCGGTACGGACGCGAGATCACCCCGGCGGCCTTCCGATGCGCCGCAGCCGGGCCAGTCGATCGAGACGACGCGGTGGCCGGTCTGGCGAAGGAGGAGGGCGGTGCGACGGTGCCGCCCGGAATGGTCGCCGAGCCCGTGGAGAAGCAGGACGGTCCCGGCACCCTCCGACGCCGCAGGCACCGCATCCCACTCGCGCACGAGAATGCGCAAGCCGACGGAGGCGCTTTCGAAAAGCCGGGTTCTGGAGTCGGGATCGTCCACCGGGAATGCTCGGCGAAACTCCGGCAAGATTCCAGTTGCGGATCCGGCGGCCTTCCTTTAATTTCACGGCCCTTCTCGGGAGCGAACTTTCCCGGGAGAATGAAGCGCGGTTAGCTCAGGGGTAGAGCATCACCTTGACACGGTGGGGGTCACTGGTTCAAATCCAGTATCGCGCACCACTCTCCCGAATGTCGATCTATCACAGTTCGCCCATCACGCTGGCGGTTTTGAATCCGGGCGGACGAGATCCCTACCTCGACTACTCGGAGGGTCCCGACCGCTACAATCCGGACATCCATCCTCCGGTGAATTTCCATGCCTACGCGGCGGCGACCTACGGCGCCTTCTTCGACTCGGCCCGCGCGGTGCTGAAGATGCGTGATCGCTACGACGCCGTGCTCGTCCTGATCCGCCGCCGTGCCTGGGTCAGCCTCGATGCGGTGCGGGAGCTCCAGGCCGGCGGCATGCGCGTCGTCGTTGCGTGGAAGGAATGCAGCCACAACCAAGTCTCGCGCCAGCTCCGCTCGGTGCGTGCCCTGCGCGCCTACGGACGCATCCTCGAGATCGCCGACGGGATCTTAACCCCTACTTTCGCGACACCGCCGCTGACCGGGGGAATCGGCTACGATGAGTTCCGGCGAAAGCTGAAGTTCATCCCCACGCCCTATCCGGTCGATCTGCCGCCGTGGGACTTTTCGCATCCGCTGGAGGAGCGCAGCGGCATGTTCATCGGCACCCGCGAGTTCAAGACCGAATCGCGCAACCATGTCCAGGCGATCGCTCGGGCCGCCTCCCTCGCCCACCGCTTCGAAATTCCGCGGGTCACGGTGATCAACTCCGACGGTCGCCGGGGGCTGCTGCTGCTTCGCGAGCTGGCCAAGGCGTTTCCGCCCGGCTGTCTCCGCATCCACGAGAACCGGCTGCGCTATCCCGAATACATGCAGTCGCTCGCCTCGCACCGGATCGTCTTCCAGATGGACCGCAGCACCGTGCCGGGCCAAGTCGCCGGCGACAGCCTCCTCGCCCGCACGATCTGTGCAGGCGGCAGCTCGACCATCGAAAAGATGGCCTTCGGTCCCTTCAGCGACGACGGCAGCATCCGGCTCGAGTTCATCCACGAGCGCATCGAGCGGATTCTGCAGGACGACGAGGAATACGCCAAGGTCATCGAGAGGTCGCAGCTCATCGCGAGCGAGAACCTCAGCTTCGCCGCAGTCGCAAGGCAGTTCGGCGAGTGGGAGATCGTCGCCGGGTGAACGCGGCGAACGCCGCCCGGGCCTACTTCGCCGGAGGACCGAGAGGCGTCTCGCTGTCGGCGACGACGCATTTCCAAGTGCGCTGGACGCCGTTGCTGTAGCGTTCGCGGAAGGTGATGACCTTCACCTTGTAGGGCGCCTTGCGCCCGCAGGGCAGGCAGTGCTGGCGCTGCTCCCACTTGGTGTTGATGCGGCGGGTCCACAGCTTGTAGACGCCCTTGCCCGGCTTGTAAGGATCCACTGCCTCGCAGCGCGAAAAGCGCCCGGCCTCGAGCGGGGACGGCGCGAGGAGGGCGAAAAGGAGCAGGAGCAGGGGCGCGGGAAACAAGGCCAGTTTCATGGTTCGGTTCGGTCTCGGGATTCTCGGTTTGCGGCGACCGGGGCGAGTCGGGATCTCAGGAGCCCTAGTCTTGCAATGGATCGTAGGCGAAAGGAATCCGGGGCGCAACCCTTTCGCTTGGCGGGCTTGGATTCTTCAGCCGGCGGCCATTCCGTTGCGGACGAGCAGGGCGTTGAGCTCGGGATCGCGGCCCATGAAGTCGCGGAAGAGATCGGCCGCGTCGGCCGAGTTCCCGCGGCTGAGGACCTTCTCGCGGAACTCGCGCCCGACTTCGGGGCTGATGACGCCGTCGGAGGCGAAGCGGGTGAAGGCGTCGGCGTCGAGCACCTCGGCCCATTTGTAGGAATAGTAGCCCGCAGCGTAGCCCGTCGAGCTGGCGAAGAGGTGGGTGAAGCGCCGTGCCATCGTCGGCGGGTGGAAGGCGAGAGGCATGAGGTAGCCGGCGAGGATCTCCATGACGAGGCGGTCGAGGTCTCCGTCTTCGGGCCGCTGGTAGTGCTTGATGTGGAGGTCGAGGTCCATCTTTCCGAAGGCGAGCTGCCGCATCTGGGCCATGGCCGACTGGAAATTGCGGGCACCGAGCATCTTCTGGAAGAGATCCTCGGGAATGGGCTCCCCGGTCTCGTGGTGGCGCGCGAAGTAATCGAGGCTGATGCGCGACCAGCAGAAGTTCTCCAGGATCTGCGAGGGCAGCTCGACGAAATCCCAGACCACGTTGACGCCGTTGAGCGACTTGATCTCGACCTCGCCGAGCAAGTGGTGGAGGAGGTGGCCGAATTCGTGGAAGACCGTCTCGACCTCGCCGTGGGTCAGCAGGGCCGGCTTGTCGCCCGACGAAGGGGTGAGGTTCCCGCAAATGAGGCCGAGGTGGGGCTCGCGGCCTTTTTCCTCGATGGGCGGGAGGCCCGTGCGCAGGTAGTTCATCCAGGCCCCGCCGCGCTTGTCCTCGCGCGGATGCCAGTC
>SLGN01000270.1 GCA_007123695.1 Verrucomicrobiales bacterium | reverse complement strand
CGGGGCGCCCTCACCGCCGACGAGATCGCCGATACCGCCCAGTTCTTCAGCTTCGGCACCAACGACCTTACCCAGACCGCGCTCGGCCTCAGCCGGGACGACATGGGCAACTTCCTCATGCCCTACACCGAGGCCGAGATCTTCAAGAAGAACCCCTTCGCCACCCTCGACACCAGCGGCGTGGGCCAGCTCATGGAGATCGCCGTGGCCAAGGGCCGCAAGACCCGCCCCAACATCAAGCTCGGCATCTGCGGCGAACACGGCGGCGACCCCGAGAGCGTCAAGTTCTGCCACAAGCTCGGACTCGACTACGTCAGTTGCTCGCCCTTCCGCGTGCCCGTCGCCCGCCTCGCCGCCGCCCAGGCCGCGATCGAGGAGAAGACAGCCAAGTGAGTCCGTGGCACCCTGACGTGCCCGTTCCACGAATCCCGATTCCCGAGAGGGCGGTTCCGCGAGGGGCCGCCCTTTTTCGGGTGGAACACATCCCTGCCGACCATGGCCATCTCCATCCGCACCGCTTCCGGCGGGCAGACCTCGGGCAATGCCCTCGGGGGCTGCATCGCCATCGTCGGCCTGCCCTTCGCCATCGCCGGAGTCGCCATCGGACTCTTTCTCTACCTGCCGGTCCTCACGACTTGGTGGAACGCCCGGAGCTGGGTCGAAACCCCCTGCCGGATCGAAACGGCGAAGCTCAAGGTGAACCCGGGGCGGCAGTCTTCCCGCAGCGGGGGACGGAAGAGCCCCACCTACGAGGTCCAGGCCAGCTACCGCTACGAATTCGACGGGCAAAGCTACCGAAGCAACCGCGTCAGCCTCGGAAAAGGGGCCGACAACATCGGCAGCTTCCACCAGCGAGCCCACGAGGAGCTGGAGGCCTACCGCCGCTCCCGCGAGCCCTTCGTCTGCTACGTCGATCCGCATCGGCCGGAGGAATCGATCCTCTACCGCGACCTGCGCTGGGGGCTGCTGCTGCTCTACTCGGTCTTCCCCACCGTGTTCCCGCTCGTCGGCGGGGGGATGGTGATCGGGGGCGTGCTGGGGCAGCGGCAGGCCCTTGCCTCGGCGGCCCTGCGCAAGCGGCATCCCGGCGAACCCTGGCGCTGGCGGCCGGAATGGAAAGGCGACGAGGTGCTGCCGGTCAAGGACCACATGGCCCTGATCTTCGCCGCAGCGGCCTGGATCGGGCTGGTGCAACTGCCCCTCGCCGGCGCCCTGATCGCGAGCGGCGAGATCGAGCGCACCCCCGTGGCGGCCTTCGCCTTGCTGCCGAGCCTGCTCCTCCTCGTGCCCGTCGCCATGGCGATTGGGCGGCTCAAGACGCGCCGCCGTCTCGGCGACGTTTCGCTCTTGCTCAACGAGACGCCCCTGCGTCCGGGCCGGGCCCTCGAGGGCGTGCTGCGGTTCGGCGCGTCGCTTTCGCTCCGGGAATCGCTGAAACTTCGGATGAGCTGCACCAAGACCACCGTGCACCGCTCCGGAGGCAAGAACCGGACCGTCACGGAGACGCTCTGGGAGAACGCCGAGACCCTCGGCACCGGCCCCGCCCGCCGCGACTCCCGGGGCACCGTTCTGCCGCTGCGGCTCGACCTGCCCGGCGACCTTCCCGGAACCTCTCCCGACCCCTCCCCCTCCGAGACCCGCACCTGGTCGCTCGAAATCGCCTCCGCCTCCGGCGGCAAGCCGGTCCGGATCGCCCTGCCGGTATTCAAGACGTAGGGGGCGGGACGGCGCTTTGACGCAATCCAGCGGAAAAGCATTGACTCACCAGCCGGATCCATGTGAACCTCGGACGACGAGGGACTGAACGTCTCCCTTTCCCCCCGTTCCCAATCATCCCATGGCCACACGGCACTACCTCCGGCACGCGCTTTTTCTCGCTCTGTTCATCGCATTGAACTCCAGCGAAAGCGGACCGGTCAGCATCGTATCGACCGCCGAGGCATCCCCGGCGAGGCAACGGACCATCATCAACAGGCTCCAGTCGCAGAACCGACGGTTCCGGAGGCAGAACCAGCAGTTCAGAAGACAGAACCTGGATTTGAGGCGGAACTTGAACCTAGCCCTGCGCCCCGCACCTGCACCCGATCCCGAACCCACGCCCTTCATCGAAATGGTGAGGGTGGACAACCCCCGCAATGCTCCCGATTCGGGGAACACCAGCGAACCGGGCGTCTACGGATCGGTGCCCTACGAGTTCGAAATCGGCAAGTATCCGGTCACGATGGACCAGTACACCGCCTTCCTCAATGCGGTGGCGGCGGAGGACACCTACGAACTCTACCACACGAGCATGGCGCACAATGCGGCAGTAGCCGGGATCCTCCGGACGGGAGCCCCGGGCAGCTACTCCTACACCGTATCCGGGAGCGGAATGCGCCCGATCGCTTTCGTCAGTTGGTTCAACGCGGCACGCTTCTGCAACTGGCTCCACAACGACCGCCCGACCGGGCCGCAGGACGCTTCGACCACCGAAACCGGCGCCTACGAACTCAACGGCGCGTTGAGCGGGGTCGGGTTCGAGCGCCAATGGGGCGCGAAATTCTGGATCCCGAGCGAAGACGAGTGGTACAAAGCCGCCCACCACGATCCGCGGACATCCGCCGAAGGCGGCCCTCCCGGCGACGACCACTACTGGCTCTACCCGACGCAGAGCGACTCCGCCCCAACCGCCGAGGCGCCTCCCGGCGGCGGCAATTCGGCAAACTTCAACAATGCGGTGGAAGCCCTCACCGATGCCGGTGCCTACGGAAATTCGCCCAGCTTCTACGGGACCTACGACCAAGCCGGGAACGTCTACGAATGGAACGATGCCGTGATCAATGGCGACTCGCGGGGCCTGCGCGGGGGCGCTTGGGTGAGTGTCGATTCAATCCTGCGCTCCACCAACCGCGCCGACAACGAGCCCGACCGGAAGACCAACCGCCTCGGATTCCGCGTCGCCGGCCCGGCGTCGCCATGATGCCGGCATTGCCCTCGCTCCCTCTGGTGTTTCGGTCTCCGCAATCCTCCCTCCAGCTTCCCCATGGCCGAGCCGAAACGTCGCCAATCCAGAACCGGTCCCGCCGCAGGCTTTTCGGCGGAGGCCCCTCGCTGGAAGCGGCGGCTCTTCCAGATGGCGCTCGTGCTTCCCCTCGCCCTCTCCGCCGCTGCGCAAGAGCCCGCCGATCCCGCCGCTGACCCGCTCGACCAATTCCGGGCGCGGTACGAGGAACTCAGGGACGAGGCCCTCGAGCCGATTCGGCTACTGAAGGTCTCCTACGTCGAGCGCCTCGGCGACGTAGTCGAAGCCGCGAGGGCTGAGGGCGACCTCGACGGCGTGAAGGGAGCCCTCGCCGAGATCGACTGGGTGGAAGGGCGTGGAGCGATGCCGACGGAGGACAGCCTGCCGGAGATCCTCGACAAGAGGAAGCTCTACCTCGCCGCCCTCCAGGAGCGGGAGCGGCAGCGGGCCGATCGGCTGGAGGCGGTGGCCCTGCGCTCCGCCGAAACGCTCGAGGCGATGAAGCGGGACTACACCCGCGACGGCAAGCTCTCGCGGGCGGAGGCGACCGTGGCCTTCGCCGCCGAAATCCGCGACGAGGTGACCCGGCTCAAGGAAGCCCTCGAGGTGCCGTCGGTCGCCGGACTCAAACCAGGGGAAAAAATCCTCTGGTCGATCCAATCCGAAGCCGACTTCAAGACCGCGATGGGCTGCGAGGCGAGCGAGTCCGGAGGAAGCTGGACGCTGACCAGTCCCCCCGAGATGCGGGGGCATGTGCGGTCGCCGGTCTCCTTCTCCCCACCCTTCCGCATCAGCGCCCTAGTATCGACGGATTCGGGGGATCTGCGTTTTTACTACGGAGCCGAGACCTCGATGGAGTTCCTGCTTTTCAACTGGACCCGCAATCCCACCACCCTCCGCATGGGGGACCCGACCGAACAGCAGGGCATCCACAGCGTGCCGGACCAAGGGCTTCTCGATGTCGGGCGCACCTACTTGATCGAGGTGGCGGTGGAAAAGCGAAAGATCGAGGTCTTTGTCGATGGCGAGCGGCGCGGCACCCGCAGCGTCGATCTGAGCCGCCACCGCGAGCCCGTGGGGATCGGTCCTTTTGGCACCGCCACGCTTCCGGCCCGCATGACCATGGAGCACTTCGTCGTCATATCGGAATAAGACCGTTCCGTCGCGCCCGAAGGCGGTGTCGGTCGGGCGGTTGAAGAGCCTCTCGTCGTCGCCCCTGACGCCGCGCTCCCCGAGCCGGAGCAGCTCCTCGCCCTCCAGGGTGAAGCGATGCACCGTGTGTACCCGCATGTCCGTGATCCAGATCGTGTCCTCGGCATCCACGCGCGTTCCGTGGACACCGGGAAAGAGATCGAGGCCGAAGGAGCGGAGCAGGCGGCCCTCTCCATCGAAGACCAGGATCGGTCGCGCCCCGCGGTGGGAGACGAAGATCTCTCCCCGCGAGGTGAAGGCCACCCCGGCGACGCTGCCCAGCGTCAGTCCATCGGGAATCTGAAAAAAATCCGGATCGACCCGATATTCCGGAACCGGAGGCGCTGCGGCCTCGTCGGCGGCGGCTGCCGGAGGGACGAATGGCGAGGCGGAAAGGCAAGCCGCAAGGCCGGCGAGACCGAGGGCGGACTCGATGTTGATTCGGGACTCCATGCAGAAATCCTAGCCGACCGGCGATCCCCTGCCAAGCCCGAGCCTCGTGCGGAATCGAGGTTCCCGTGAGAATTTGAGGCAATCCGTTTGTCTCAAGTCCGGTTTCCCTCAGTCCCAACTCCGCCCGGTCCATCTCGAAATCAGCGACAGTGGTCGTTTTGGCGGTCTCGACAAGATTCAAGCCAAGACCCATTTCGGTGTCCGAGCGTCGATCAAAGCTCTCACCGGCTCTGACGTTCCCGCGTTCCCAGCATTTCGATTCCCGATTTTTCTCGCCAATCTGGCACGATGTCCGTAAAAAACCCTGCGACGGAACCGTAACCGCTGCCACACGCCGATTCGTTCGGCATTCGAAATCGCAAATCGAATGGGTTCTCGCCCACCATCGTAGCTTACTGAAATGACTGACTGCGATTGCGAAAAAGCCCGAGCAGGCCGCCAGCCCAAGAACCCTCGCACCCTTCCAGAAGCGGTGAGGCGGCGCGAGGAGGAATACATCGCGGCCCGGCAGGCCCTGGTCGCTCCGGCAGCCGAT
>SLGN01000076.1 GCA_007123695.1 Verrucomicrobiales bacterium | reverse complement strand
CTGCCACCCGCGCGACGCGTCGTGGTAGGCGGCGCGGAGACGGGGGTTCGAGGTGTTGACCTCGATCTGCTCCCCCGTTTCCGGGTCCTCCAGGAGCACGCGACCGACCTTCGGCAGGGCGAGCTCGGCGGGGTAGCTGACCTGGATGGCGACGAGGTCGTGCTTGCGGCCGACGACTCGCAGGGTCGAGCGGAGATCCTCGCGGAAGAGGAAGTCCGAGAGCAGGAAGACGAGCGAGCGCTTGCGCACGGCGTTCTCGAGGAGGTCGACCGGCGCGGCGAGCTGCGTCGCCCGGCCCTCCGGCGGATAGTGCAGCACCTCGCGGATGAGCCGCAGGGCGTGGGCCGTGCCCTTGCGCGGGGGCAGGTAGAGCTCGATCTGGTCGGTGAAGAGCACGAGGGCGACCTTGTCCTTGTTCTGCAGGGCGCTGAAGGCGAGGAGAGCGGCGATCTCGGCCATGGTCTCGCGCTTGCTCGGCCCCCGGCTGCCGTAGTCGCCCGAGGCGCTGATGTCGACGCAGAGAAAGACGGTCAGCTCGCGCTCTTCGGTGAATTTCTTGACGTAGGGCGTACCGAGGCGCGCGGTCACGTTCCAGTCGATCGACCGCACCTCGTCGCCAGGCTGGTATTCGCGGAAATCCTCGAAGTCGATGCCCTCGCCCTTGAAGCGGCTATGGTATTCGCCGCCGAAGCTTTCCCGGACGAGGCCGCGGGTGCGCAGCTCGATCTTGCGAACCTTGCGCAGCACCGAGGCGATCTCGCTCCGGGCCGCCTCGGCTTCGGAAGGGCGGGGCGGCCGTTGCTTCCTCCGGTCTGTCCTTGCCATGCGGCGGGTCCGTCGATGGCTCAGGGCTGAGAGAGCCAGGCCTCGTGAAGCTTGGCGACCTCTTCGGCGCTCTCGTATTCGCCGGGATGAACGACGAGGCGGTAGCGCACCGTCAGGGGCGAGTCTGGCGTGACCTTGGCCTCGAAATAGGTGCCGAAGCGACCGTACTGCCGTTCGCTGGCGCGTGCCGGTTTGGGATTTTCGGGATGGTCGAGGTAGACGACGGTGGTCTGGGTGTCGCGCAGGGTGAAGCACATCGCCTTCCAGGGGAGGTCGCGGGTGGCCTCGTTGTCCTCCTTTTCGCTCCAATTGATGGCCACGCCCGGTTTCCCGATGCCGGAGCCGGGGCGGATGTAGTAGGTGGCGTTCTCGGTCTCTTCGGCGACGTCGTTGTGGGCGCGGAAATGGAAGCCGGCGTGCTGGGGGTCGCCGTCGAGGAGCACTTCGGGGAACTTGGTCGAGAGGGTGGACTCGAAATCGACGACCAGGTCCGCGCCGTCGAAGGAGAAGCGCATCGTGCGCGCCTCGGTGGCGAAGACGCCGCCGTCGTCGCCGATCCAGTCGATCTCCGAGGTGAAGGAGGCCGAATCGGCGTCGGCTTCGGTCGCGGAAAAGCCGCGGTGGATCTGGTGCGCCTTGCGGCAGTGCCACGTGTCGATCTTCTCGTGGCGCTCGCCCGAGGGGTCGGTGTAGGAAACGCGCGAGAAGCCGTAGAACACGCCGCGGTGGTGGGTGAACTTGCCGCCGGGGCCCTTGGTGAGGAGTTCGCCGTAGTGGCCGTACTTGTTGAAGAAGAGATGGCAGAAGGGCTTGAAGGTCTCCTCGCGCCGCTCCGGGCTGCTTTCGTCGATGGCCTCGTAGACGTATCGGGCGACGGGCTTGCCGTCGCGGTGCAGTTCGAGGTGCTTGCCTTCGGTGTCGGTCCAGGCGAATTCGGCCCGGACCCCGCCGGCGGCGAGGAGGCAGAGGAGGGCGGCGGCGGTGGCGGATTTTGTCTTCATCGGGGGGCGGAGCTTGCGTCCGGAGTGCTGGGTTGTTCTTCTGGTTCCGTTTTGTCTTGGGATTCTTCGGCCAGGGCCTCGGCCATCTGCTTCTTCGAGGGCCGGGGCCGGATGCGGGCCGGGGTCGGCAGGCCGGTGAGGCGGTCGAATTCGTCGGGCGTGCGCCGCTCAGGCGGGTAGTAGCCGGTCTTTTCCTCCCAATCGGCGAGGGCCGCCCGCATCGCACGCAGCACGGGGGCGAAGCGCTCGTCGTCGGCGAGGTTCTCCAGCTCGTGGGGATCGAGCCGGGTGTCGTAGAGCTCTTCGGCAGGGCGGGGGACGACGAAGAGGCTGGCCTGGGCCTGGTCGAGGGAGTCCTTTTCCAGCAATCTCAGCATCTCCACGTAGGTCGGGCTGCGCACCACGTCGGCCGGCGGGGTCAGGGGCAGGTCGGGATAGTCGTTGCGGATGTATTTGTAGCGCTCGTTGCGGACGGCGCGGGCGCGGTCCTCGTAGTCGTGCCAGTTCTTTTCGGCGAAGACGTATTCCCGCAGGTGCTTTTCGGGATCGTCGAACAGCGGGGAGAGGTCCTGCCCCTCGAAGCTGAGGCCCGGCTTCTCGATGCCGGCGACCGAGAGGAAGGTCTTGGCGAGATCGACAGTGCTGACGAGGCGGGGCGACACCGTGCCTGGATCGATCCGACCAGGCCAGCGCGCCAGCATGGGGGTGCGGATGCCGCTGTCGTAGAGGGTCGTCTTGTCCCGCGGGAAGGGGCGTCCGTTGTCGCTGATGAAGACCACGAGAGTGTCGTCGGCGATGCCCTGCCGGTCGAGCTCGTCGAGGACGAGCCCGACGAAGCGGTCGAGCCGGGTGATCTCGTCGTAGTAGAGCCGGAAGTCGCCGCGGACGGCCGGAGTGTCGGGCACGTAGGGCGGGAGCCGGATCTCCTCGGGGCGGGCGCCGTCCTCGAGGATGCCGTCGTCGTAGGGCCGGTGGGGATCGAGGGAGGCGGGCCAGAGGAAAAAGGGCCGATCCCGATCCCGCTCGCCGAGGATGCGGACCCAGTCGGCGCATCCGCTCTTTTCGTCGCCGTCGGCGGTCTCGGCGAAATCTCCCGAATCGGGACTGGCGTCGGCCGGCAGTTGGTAGCCGGATTCGTCGGCTTCCAGAATGAGGTCGAAGCGGTCGCGGATCTCGTCGCCGAGGTGCCACTTGCCCGCCGCTCCGGTCCAGTAGCCGCGCTCGCGCAGCTTTTCGACAAAGGTCACTTGGTCGGCGGGGAGAGGCCAGTGGAGTTGCTCGGCGTCGGTCTGGTGGGGGTAGCGCCCGGTGAGGAGGCTCGCCCGGGTGGGGCTGCACGAGGAGGTCGTGAGAAAGGCCTGGTCGAAGCGCATGCCCGCATCGGCGAGGCGCTGCAAGTTCGGCGTCATGATCGATGGGTGCCCGTAGGGCGTCGAGTCGTCCCAGGCGAGATCGTCGGCGATCATGAAAACCATGTTGGGAAGACCGGCGAGGCCCTCGGCCGGCTGCGACTCCTCGGAATCGCCCGACGCGGCGCCTCGGGCCGATTTTCCCTTTTCCTGGGCGTCCGCCAGAGTGGCGGCGAGCAGGGCCGGGATCAGCAGCAGAGGGAGTCTCTTCGCAAAACGCATCCGGCAATGAAGCAGAATCTGCGCCCGCTGCCAAGCCCGGCTTCCCGAAGCGGCCGGCTTTCCGAAAAGATGCGGAAGCGAGGGGCGGGGGACCACCGTCGTCCCGCCTACTCGTCCCCGCTGCCTGCCTCGGCGCTGTTGAGGAAATCGCTTGCCAGCGCCACGAGATCCTCGCCGGTGGAGAGGTAGCGGTCGCGGTATTCCCCGACGGCGTCGCCGTTGGTGCTGAGAAAGGTCCCGATGCCGTCGGCGCGGCGGCTCTCGCTCCGCGCCCAGTGGAGGAACTCGGCGACGCAGCGATGGCTCGAGCCGGCTCCGATCGCGTTCAGCGAATCGCGGAAGCGGGTCGCGTGGTCCCAGTCGAGATCGGCGACGAGTACCTCCACGCCGGTCTCGCGGATGGCCGAATCGATCTCGCGGATGTCCTCCAGCTTCACGTCGCGCGGGTTGTAGGGCGCGCAGGCGATGAGTTCCTCGACGAGGTCCTCGCGCGAGGAAATCTGCTTGAGCTTCTTCTTGGGGAGGAAGGACTCACCGTCGGCGCCGTTCTCGAGCAGGAACTCGATGATCGCCCGGTTGCGGTTCACGATGGCGAGGAAGAGCGGGGCGCCGCTGCGGAAATTGACGTCGGCCCCATCCTCCAAGGCCTCGCGGGCGTTTTCGAGAGAGCCGACGGTGCAGGCGAGCTCGAGGGTACGGTTGGCGATCGGGTCACTCATCAGGGAAGGAAATTCGGTTCCGTAAATTCTAGTAATTTCAAAAATTAACACGACTCGCCATGCACTGCAATCGCTTCATTTCATCGATTCTCGATAGCGGAGCAGTCCGAGGAGGATCTCCTCGGCGACGATCTGGCGATACCAGGGGGCGGCGCAGCGTTGGGCCTCCCATCGGTTGGTGAGAAAGCCGCATTCGATGAGGATTCCGGTCGCCGGAGTCAGCTCCAGGACCTTGAGCCGCTGCGGGCGCGGACCGCGGTTGCGGGTCACGAGCCGCCCGCCGAGCCGCCCCTGCACCGTGGCGGCGAGTTCGCGTCCGGCGTCGCTGCCGGGCCAGTAGAAGGTCTCGATGCCCGCGATGCTGCGGTCGGGATGGGCGTTGAAGTGGAGGCTGACGAAGACCGAATCGGCGTCCTTGGCCACGGCGGCACGGTCTTCGAGGGACACGAAACGGTCCTCGCGACGGGTCAGTTCGACGGAAAAGCCCTCGTCGGCGAGCAGCTTCTCCAGCCGCAGGGCGAGGTCGAGGGTGAGGCTCTTCTCGAAAAGCCCGTGGCCGATGGTGCCCGGATCCTTGCCGCCGTGTCCGGGGTCGATCACCACTTTCCGGAACGGCTCGGCGCCGCCCGCCGCCGCAGCACAGAAAGCCACGGCGAAGGACACCGCGCAGTAGACGGCTCGGAAACAGCGACGCATCGTCCGGGAGGATAGCGAAGCTTTTCGGATCTGTCGAGAAAGTGCTTAATCTTTCTTGAAATTCCCTATAATTTTATGGCCCGCAGACCGATCCAGCGCAGCGCCACGGTGAGCAAGCAGCCACTCACCACGATCCACAGGGCTGCCTCCGCCGGGGGGAATGGGAGCGAGTCCGCTTCGCCCGCCAGCGCCGGTAGGGCGGCGGCGGCCAGCACGACGAGCCGCTGCCGTCTGTCCATCAGAACGATGCCGGGCGATCGCTCCGACTGCTTGTCGGAAAACGCGAAAGACCGAATGTAGGCCGAGAAGATCG
>SLGN01000181.1 GCA_007123695.1 Verrucomicrobiales bacterium | reverse complement strand
GTGCTCGAGGGCCGTGTCGCCATTTCCCTGTCGGCCCCGCGAGGCGACCGCCTCGTCGTCGAGACGCTCGAGGCGGGCGAGGTGGTGGGCTGGTCCTGGCTGCTGCCCCCGCACATCTGGATGTACGACGTCTCCGCCACCGCCACGGTCGAGGCGCTGGTGATGGACGGCTGGTGCCTGCGGGGCAAGTGCGACGCCGACCCGCGCCTCGGCTACGACCTGATGCAGCGCTTCTCCCGGCTCATGGCGACGCGCCTCGCGGCGACGCGGATGCAGATGATGGACCTCTACAACGCCGGACGCCGCGCCGTCGGGGAGGGAAAGGAGGCCTCCCGATGACCTGCGGCCCTGGCATTACGAGCGGTCCCGAGGCGGCCGCGCTCCACGGCACCGACATCATGCTGCCCTCGCCCTGGCGGGTGGCGGAGCGCTGGGAGGAGACTCACGACACCTTCGGCTTCGCCCTCGAGCCCCTCGACGACGACTCGGCCCTCGCCTTTCGGCCGGGACAGTTCAACATGCTCTACGCCTTCGGCGCGGGGGAAAGCGCCATCTCGGTGAGCGGCGACCCCGCCGCCTCCGTCGGCGAGCGGCGCCTCGTCCACACCATCCGCGAGGCGGGCGAGGTCACCCGAGCCCTCGGCCGTCTCCGCCCCGGCGACGAGCTGGGCCTGCGCGGCCCCTTCGGCACGGCCTGGCCGCTGGAGGAGATGCGCGGGCGCGACCTCGTCTTTGTCGCCGGGGGCATCGGCCTCGCCCCGCTGCGGCCCGCCCTCTACGCGGCCGTCGCGCGGCGGCGGGACTTCGGACGCATCGTCCTGCTCGTCGGCGCCCGCAGCCCGGACGACCTTCTTTACGCCGCCGAGCTGGAAGCCTGGGACGCCGAGCCGGGCGTGGAGGTGCGCGTGACCGTGGACCGCGCCGAAGCCGCCTGGAGCGGATCGGTCGGCGTCGTCACGAAGCTGGTCGAGCGCGCCGCCTTCGATCCGGCGGAGGCCTGCGGGCTCGTCTGCGGGCCCGAGATCATGATGCGCTTCGCCGCCGACTCCCTGCGCCGCGCCGGACTGCCGGAGGAGCGGACCTTCCTCACGATGGAGCGGAACATGAAGTGCGCCGTCGGTCTCTGCGGCCACTGCCAGTACGGGCCCGAGTTCATCTGCCGCGACGGTCCCGTCTACCCGCTGGGGCGGGTGAGAAAGTGGTTTTCCCTGCACGAACTGTGAGCCAACGCGACCTCCGATGAGCATGCCCCCCGAGACCGCCGACGCGCCCGCGAAGAAGAAGCTCGCCGTGTGGAAGTTCGCCTCCTGCGACGGCTGCCAGCTCAGCCTCCTCGACTGCGAGGACGAAATCCTCGCCGTGTCCGAGGCCATCGAGATCGCCAATTTCGCCGAGGCCACCCGCCGCGTCCTGCCCGGCCCCTACGACCTTTCCCTCGTCGAGGGCTCGAACACCTCGCGCCACGACGCCGAGCGCATCCAGGAGGTGCGCGCCCAGTCGCGATACCTCGTCACCATCGGCGCCTGCGCCACCGCCGGCGGCATCCAGGCCCTGCGCAACTCCCGCGACGTCGCCGAGATGGCGGCGGTCGTCTACGCCTCGCCGCAATATCTCGACACCCTCGAGACCTCGACGCCCATCGCCGACCACGTCAAGGTGGACTTCGAGCTGCGCGGCTGCCCCGTGAACAAGGCCCAGCTCCTCGAGGTGGTGCTGGCCTTCCTCCACCGGCGCAAGCCCCGGGTCTCGGCCCACAGCGTCTGCGTCGAGTGCAAGCTGCGCGGCAACCCCTGCGTGATGGTCGCCCACGGCACGCCCTGCCTCGGACCCGTCACCCATGCCGGCTGCGGCGCGATCTGCCCCGCCTACGACCGGGGCTGCTACGGCTGCTTCGGCCCCATGGAGACGCCCAACACCGCCGCCCTCGCGGCCCAGTGGAAGGCCCTCGACGCGAGCGACCACGCCATCCACTGCGCCTTCCGCTCCTTCAACGGCTACGCCCCCGAGTTTCGGGAGGAAAGCGAGCGATGGAGGTGAGAGGCCGACTCGGGGAAAGGAGACCCGGCCTTGCCGCCGCCGGGTCGGCTACTGCGCCGACATACGCTCCAGGGCCTCGTTGAAGACGCGTCCCCGCTCCTCCCACGACATGTCGGGATTGCCCTCGCGGAGCTCTCGCATTTTGTCGAAGAGCTGGCGGCGCTGGTCTTCGGAAAGCCGCTCCATCTTTTCGCGGACCTCGGGCGAGGGGCCGAAGGAAGGCCTCCCGCTTCCGCCCTCCCGGCCACCGAAGCCGCGGCGACGGGAGGAGAAGATGGAGGTCGGCCCGCCCGGGGGTTCGGTCGAGGGCCCGGCGGCGGGCTTGGCCTCGCCCGGTTTCAAGGCGACTTCGGCGTACCGGATCGTTACGACTTCGCCGCCTTCGATGGAAACCTTCGCCCAGACCTTCTCAAGGTCCTCGTCGGTCTTGAGATCGATCATCTTCCAGCCCTGCGAGTTCATCCGGTCGGAAACGACATAGGTTTCCTTCGTCTCCTTGTTCAGGACCGAGGCGACGCGCCGCCCCTCCACCTCGGCGAAGCCGGTGATCACGAGCGAATCGCTGAGGTTGAGGGCGCGGACGAAAGGGGACAGCTTCCGCAGAGCCGCGTAGTCCTCCTCCAAGACCGGCGCGGGCCGTTCGTCCGCAGGAACGCCGCCGGAGCTCCCGGCATCGGCAAAGCATGCGGGAGCTGCGGCGGCAATTGCGGCGCAGAGGATCGCGGGTCTCATGAAAGGGCGGGGAACCTAAGGATCTGGGGTAGCAACACCGCTCGGCGGCGTTGGTTTCGCCTCGGGCTCGGGCTCGGGCCCGGCGTCGGCGGGCGCCTGCGGCGGCTTCGGCGGCTTCGGCGGCTTCGGCGGCTTCGGCGCTTCGCCGCCACCGAGGAAGATCCAAGGAAGCTCCTTCCTTTCGCGGACTTCTTCGCCGTGCTGCTCGCGGACCCAGAGACTGACGGGCCTGCGGTTGAAGTTCCGCTCGTTGACCCCGAAGAGATTCAGGGTGGCGTCGGTGACGGAGAAGGCGGGCTCGTTCTTGTTCCATCCGAAATTCGAGTAGAGGAAGACGCCGTTGACCTCGGTCACGCCTCCGGCGGTGGTTTCGACGAGCGTGCCTGTGCGCTCGGCCCGCCAGCCTAGGACCCAAAGCCGGCCTCCTTCGTTGCGGCATTTCAAGCCCTCGCGGTCGCTGTTGATCTGGCGGCACCAGGCGCTCTGGCCGGGACTGAGGCGGTCGAGATGCCCGGAGAAATCTTCAAGAAAGAGATCGCCTTTACCCGCCCCCTCGACATCGATGCCGAGGGTCGAGCTCACGACCAGGGCGCGCGTGCCTTCGTGGCGAATGCGCAGGGGAGATCCGCCGACGGTTCCGCCGAGACGCTCGACGATCACGACGGGGGCATCGGGCAGCCCCTGGGGATGCCGTCCATCGACGACGCGCCAGAGTGCGGTGGAACCGGTGGAGAGGAAACGCCCCTCGAGTCCAACGATGCGCCGGGTCGGCCCGCGGATCTCGACCGGACTGGAGAAGCGGAAGACCACTCCAGCAGGAAGATAGACCGTCGGCGCCCCTGAATCGATGGCGCGCTGCAGCGCCGGGCCCGAGTCCTCGTTTCCTGTCGGATCCGCGCCGAAGGCAAGCACGTTGGCCCAGTCCTTGCCCGGATCGCCCCAGGGGACTTCCGGGGTCTCCTTGACCGGCTGCCGCACGACGGGCCCGGCCTCGTCGAGCCCTGCCTCGGTGACTTCGCGGAAGAGGGAAGCCACGTTGCGATGCGAGCTGTCCTCCTCGATCATCGAGGGTGAGCCGGGCCCGGTTTTTTCCCGGCCTTTGTCGTCGTTCACGACGCCGAGCGGGTAGCCGTCGATCTCGACCTCGCTCAGGACCATCTGGCGTTGGTTGTGGATCGCCGGAGTGCCCCGTGGTGAACCGGCACCGATCAGAGTCGCATCGAGCAAAGTCACCGATCCCCACGAATCTTTTTCGTTGTAGAGGGCGGGCACACGGTTCTCGCTCCTGAGGCCACGCACGAAGACCATCTGGTGGTAGTTCCACCAACCGATACGTCGCTGGCCGCTGAGCTCGACGTGCTCGAAGGTCGCGGAATTGACCGGCCACTTCGTCTGGATTCCCGTCTGGAAGCCTTCGACACGCAGGTTGCGAACGAAGAGCGGGCCGATCTCGTTGCAATGGCCCAGGTCGAGACCGATCCGACCCGAGGCGTCGAGCGACCGGATTTCGACGTTGCGGATGCCGCCCTGGTTGCTCGCATTGAATTGCAGGCCGATCGCTCCAGGATTGCGCGGGCCCACCTCGATGGTCAGGTCGCGCACCGCGTTGCGGAATCTCTGCGCCGGAGCGTCGCCGGTCCACACCACCGCCCTGGGGTCGCCAGCGTCGGTGAATCCGATGCACGACTCGGGCACCCGCAGGACGGTGAGACCGCGTCCCGCACCTTGGAGCACGGTTCGCTTTTGCGCCTGCCCGGGCCCATCCCCCCCCGGCCATCTCAAGGTGTCGCTTACGAGATAGGTACCGGCTGGCAAATGGACGATGCGGCTGCCGTTGGGAAAGGCGTCGAGCGCCGCCTGGATCGCCGCAGTGTCGTCGCCGTCGTCGTCGGGCACCGCTCCGAAGTCGCGCACATCGATGACGCCACCGTCGGCGGGAAACGCAACGGCAACATCCTGCAACCGGCTCGGCGCCGGAATTTCCCCGTCCTCCTCCGACGGATCCTGTCCAAAGACGAGGACGACCGAGGCCCAGACGAAAAAGCCGAGCAGATTCGCTCGTTGGAAAAAGCGCATGCGGCAGTATAAGGCAGGAGCCTCCGCCGACGAACGGGAATTCGCAGTCGTTCCGCATGGCGGCGTAGCCGAAGCGCCGTGCGGTCAGAGACGGAAAATCGGGCGGCGTGCGAAATTCAGCGCTCACTCCTCCGCCACCCCCTTCCGCAAATCCCGCAGCACCCGCAGACCGCCCCACTCCGCTCCCCGCATCCTCCGCGCGCCTGTCCGGCGTTTCGCCCCGAAGCCGCGTCCCCTCGCCCGCTCCCGCTCGAAGACCCCGTCCACGAACTCCGCGCTCCCCAAAACCGCCCCGTCGGTGAAATACCTCACCCGGTGCCGCAGCGCCTCGGCCACGCCCATCCTTCCG
>SLGN01000111.1 GCA_007123695.1 Verrucomicrobiales bacterium | reverse complement strand
TCCAGCCTCGGCATCGTTTCCTTGTCCGGCACCTCCAGCAGCAGATGGAAGTGGTTCCCCATCAGGCAGTAGGTCACCACCTTCACCCCCAGAAACCGCTCCAATTTCCGCAGAATCGACCGAAACACCTCCTTCTCCGCAGCATGGAAGACAATGCGTCGGTCCACGACGCGAGAGATGCAGTGATAATAGGCCCGGCCCGCGCCAGCGCCGATGACAACACGACGAGATTTCATACTCAGACTACAATATAATACAAAAAGCCGGACAGATTACAAGATGATTTTTGATTTTTCTTACAAATAGGCGGTACAATAGTTTGGTGAGTTCGAACGTTACTCGCGGAGGAAGGAGGGCGACCTTGCCCCGAAGCAGGTCGCCAAGTAGGGCTCCCGTCGCCGTCGCGCCTCCTGCCGCCGATTCCTCTACTTTCGGGGAGAAGCGCGGAGAGAATGCGAAATCTTGGCTTGAACGCGGAGTCGATGAATTTATGGAAGAAGCATTCTCCGGAGCCCAGAACTTCGACCGCCATCCCGATTCCGCCATGCGAAGAGCCTATCCCCTCGCCATCCTCCTCGCTCCTCTGCTGCCCGCCTTCGCGGGCGAGCCCGGCACCTGGCCGCTAGACCGCCTGCGCTCCGAGATTCCCGCTTTCCGCGTCGAGGACGAGGCGGCGCCGATCCAGTCGATCCTCTACGCCGGAGAAACGGTCGAGGGGGAGCCGACCGAGGTCTTCGCCTTCTACGCCTCGCCCCGCACCCTCGGGACCGCCGACGGCGGAGAGGCCTTTCCCGGCATCGTCCTGATCCACGGGGGCGGCGGCACCGCCTTCTCGGACTGGGTCTGGATGTGGGCGCGTCGAGGCTACGCTGCCATCGCGATGGACCTCTCGGGCCACCGTCCGCCCGCGCCCCGCTACGACGAGTCGGGCGAAAAGGTTCCCGACCACGACCATCCCCGCGAGGAGCGCAGCCGCCTCCGGCGGGGCGGGCTCGACCAGGGGCATCGGCAGAAGTTCGACAGCATCGGCGGCCCCGTCGACGACGATTGGCCCTACCACGCCGTCGCCAGCGTGATGAAGGCCCACACCCTGCTGCGCAGCCTGCCCGGCGTCGATCCCGATCGCACAGCCGTCACCGGGATCAGCTGGGGCGGTTACACCACCTGCCTCGCCGCCTCCCTTGACGACCGCTTCAAGGCGGCGGTTCCCGTCTACGGCTGCGGCTTCCTCCACGAGGGCGAGTCGGTCCAGAAGCCCTCCATCGACGCGCTCGGCGAACGCGCCGCCGACTGGGTCGCGGCCTACGACCCAGGCTCGCACCTTGCGAAATGCACGGTGCCGACCTTGTGGGTCAACGGTACCCACGACAAGCACTACGTCCTCGACAGCTATGCCAAGTCCTACGCGCTCGTCCAGGGACCCCGCATCCTCCGCATCGAGCCGCGCATGGCCCACAGCCATCCCGCCGGCTGGGAGCCGAAGGAAATCGGAATCTTCGTCGACTCGATCCTGAAGGACGGCGTCCCCCTGCCCGAGATCGGCGAACCCGACATCGCTAGCGGCACCGTGACCGTGCCCTTCCGCACGCAAACCGCCCTGGAGAAGGCTGAGCTGCATTTCACCAGCGACGGGGGCAAACGCTCCGAACGCGAATGGAGCAGTCGGCCCGCACGGATCGAGGACGGCCGCATCGTCGCCGAGGGCCTGCCCGACGAAGCCAACACCTGGCTCGTGACGCTGACCGACGAGCGCGGTGCGATGGTCTCGAGCGCGGTGGGCTTTCGTTGACCCGCCCGAGCAAAGCCGTTCGCTTCCGCGCCCGTGGCTGGGACCGTGGACTTCGCCGCCGCAGTTGCGGCGGCACACCGCCTCGCTTGCATTGAGTTCTTGCCGCCGGCCCCATCATTCGCTCTACTTCCCCATGGACGATTCCATCTCCCCCGCACGCATCCTCGAGACGGGCTTCGCCTTCTGGCCCGCCAAGGTCCTCCTGAGCGCCGTCGAAATGGAGCTCTTCACCGAGTTGGCCCGCCACCCCGAGCCGCTCGAAGCCCTCAGCGGCCGCCTCGGGCTGCATTCGCGGGGGGCGCGGGACTTTCTCGACGCTCTCGTGGCGCTTGGCTTCGTCACTCGCGGGGACGACGGAGTCTACGCCAACACGCCCGAGACCGACCGCTTCCTAGACAAGCGCAAGCCCTCCTACATCGGCGGCATCCTCGAAATGGCGAACCACCGTCTCTACCCCTTCTGGGGCGCCCTCACCACAGCGCTGCGAACCGGCGAGCCGCAGAACGAAGCAAAGTCCGGCGAGGACATGTTCGCCAAGCTCTACGCCGATCCGGCGCGGCTGAAGGAGTTTTTGCGTGCGATGTCTGGAGTGAGCCGCGGCGCGAACCTGGCCATCGCGCGGCAGTTCCCGTGGGAGCGCTACCGCAGCTTCGTCGATGCCGGTACCGCCCAGGGCGATCTCGCAGTGCAGATCTCGTTGGCAAACCCCCACCTCCGGGGAACTGGCTTCGACCTGCCTGAAGTGGGGCCGATCTTCGAGGACTATGTTGCCGAAAAGGGCCTCTACGACCGTCTCGATTTCGTCGGGGGCAGCTTCTTCACCGACCCCCTTCCGAAGACCGACGTCGTGCTATACGGCCACATCCTCCACGACTGGAACCTTGAGGAGAAGAAGCAGCTCCTCCAAGTCGCCTGGGACGCCCTGCCCGAGGGCGGGGCGGTGGTGGTCTATGAATCCATCATCGACGACGAACGCCGGGAGAACGCTTTCGGGCTGATGATGAGCCTGAACATGCTCATCGAAACCTCGGGCGGCTTCGACTACTCCGGGGCGGACTGCCAGGAGTGGATGCGCGAGGCCGGCTTTCGCGAGACGCGCGTCGAGCACCTCGTCGGCCCCGATTCGATGGTGATCGGGATCAAGTAGGGCAGCTCGGGCGCGCGGCGGCGCCTCCTCCTCCTACTCCTACTCCACTTCGTGGTAGTCGAGGGCCCATTCGCGCATGAAGCGGACGCGGGAGGGCGTGATGCGGTAAAGGATGAAGTCGGGGTTGTCGGGCGAGCCCAAGTAGTGCGAGAGCAGGGGATTGGCCTTCCAGATTTCTTCGATCAGGTCGGGGTCGGAGACGGTGGAGGCGGTGCCGGTGATGCGGATCTGGTCGTGCCGGGGAGAAAGATAGGCGAGCTCGACGGCCGGGTTGGCGGCGATCTCGGCGGTCTTGCCGTAGCGGGCCAGATTGGCGATGTAGTGGGTGAAGTCGGGATCCACCCGCACCGGGGAGACGGGGCGCAGCCGTGGCTGGCCGTCGGCGCCGGCAGTGGCCAGCATGGGGAACTTGGCCTCGCGGATGACGGCGTGGGCCAACTCGGCGAGGCGCGAGGGATCGACCGGCTCGGGCTGCGGTTTCATCGTTTCGTCGTGGGGGAGGGGACTCGTCCTTGACAGGGATGGCCCCGTAGCGGCTCTTTGGCAAGCAATGACACGGCTTCTGGCGATCTTTCTGGTCCTCGCGGCGCTGGTGGTGGTGCCCTTTCTCGTCTGGGGGGACTGGTTCGAGACGGCGTTCTCGCTGGAGCGCACGGTCGAGTCCTTGCGGGCTGCGGGTTCGTGGGCTTGGCTGGCGGGGGCGGGCCTGCTGGTGGCGGATCTCTTCCTGCCCATCCCCGGCACGGTGGTGATGTCTGCTCTGGGGCTGATCTACGGGTGGTTGATCGGAGGCGTGGTCGCGGCGCTGGGGTGGATCGCATCGGGCATGCTGGCCTACTGGCTCTGCCGCCTGCTGGGGCGACGGGTGGCGCGGTACCTCGCCGGGGAAAAAGGGCTCGCCGAGGGAGGACGCATCTTCCGCGCGGAGTCGGGCGGCTGGCTGGTGGCCATGTCGCGCTGGATGCCGGTGCTGCCCGAGGTGGTGGCCTGCCTCGCCGGGCTGCACCGCATGCCCTTCGGGCGTTTCGCCGGAGCCCTCTGCGCCGGGAGTGTGCCCATGGGCTTCGCCTTCGCCTGGATCGGCCACGCCGGGGCGGAACGGCCCGCGCTGGCGCTGATCCTGAGCGCGGGGGTGCCGCCGCTGATCTGGGGTGCCTTCCAACTGCTGCAGCATCGGGGCTTTTTCAGCGATTGACGGGGTCGGGCGGGGGCTTGGCCGTCCGCCACCCCCTTGCGCCCGGCCTCGCCTGCCTTTTTTCGCTGTCATATCGGGCCGAAGCGGCTAGACTCCCCCCTTCCCGCCGACGACGGGCGGGCGCATCCCATCCCCCCAAATGGAAAAATTCATCGTTCATGGCGGCAGTCCGCTTTCTGGCAGCGTCAACATCAGCGGCTCGAAGAACGCCTCGCTGCCGATCCTGGCGGCGACTCTGCTGACGCGCGAGACTTGCGTGGTCAGGCGGGTGCCGGATGTGTCGGACACGAACTACATGCTGCAGATCCTGCAGAACCTCGGCGCGGAGGTGGAGCGGGCGAGCGGCACGGTGGTGATCCGCTGCGAGAAGCTGCGCAGCCACGAGGCGCCCTACGATCTGGTGCGGAAGATGCGGGCCTCGGTCTGCGTGATGGGTCCGCTGCTGGCGCGCCACAACCGCGCCGACGTGTCGCTGCCGGGCGGCTGCGTGATCGGGGACCGGCCCATCGACCTGCACCTGCGGGGGCTCGAGGGGCTCGGGGCGGAGGCGCGGGTGGAGGGCGGCAATGTGCGTCTGGAGGCGCGCTACGGTCTCGAGGGGCGAGAGATCGACATGAGCGGGAAGCACGGCGCGACGGTGCTGGGGACCGACAATGTGATGATGGCGGCGGTGCTGGCGAAGGGCGCCACGGTGATCACGGGGGCGGCCTGCGAGCCGGAGGTGGTGGATCTGGCCGAGTTCCTGATCTCGATGGGCGCCAAGATCTCGGGGGCGGGGACGCCGCGCATCGAGATCGAGGGCGTGGCCGAGCTGGGAGGGGTGGAGCACACGGTGATTCCCGACCGCATCGAGGCGGGCACCTTTCTCGTGGCGGGGGCAATGGCGGCGAAGGAGCGGATCACGGTGAAGCGGGTGGAGCCGCGGCACATCGAGTCGCTGGTGGATCTGCTGCGGCGCTGCGGCTGTCCGGTGGAGGTGGGCGACGGCTCGATCTCGGTGGGCCGGGCGGAGAACCCGGTCGGGGCGAATGTGACGACGGATCCCTATCCGGGCTTTCCCACGGACATGCAGGCGCAGATGTGCGCGCTCTTCGCGACGACGCCGGGCACGAGCGTGGTGCGCGACACGATTTTTCCGCAGCGCTTCATGCACGCTTCCGAGATGAAGCGGATGGGCGCCGACATCCAGGTCGAGGACGGCACGGCGGTGATCCGTGGAGTGGAGCAACTGAGCGCCGCGCCGGTGATGGCGAGCGATCTGCGGGCCTCGGCGGCGCTGGTGTTGGCGGCGTTGAATGCCAAGGGAGCGACGGAGATCTCGCGGGTCTACCACATCGACCGCGGATACGAGAACATCGACGACAAGCTGATCCAGCTCGGCGCGGAGATCGAGCGAGTGCCGGCTTGAGGGGGGCGGAGTTTTCAGTTTTCAGATTTCAGTTTTCAGGTTGCTCCGGCCTTGGACCTTCGGCTTTCGACCTCCAGCCGCTGAAAACTGAAAACTTCCTACTCAATCACGATTTCTTCTTCGGCCAGGGCGGTGAGGACGTTGAAGTCGAGGCGGGCGTAGGAGCGGCCTTTGGAGAGGCGGACTCTCAGGGGATCGTTGAGGCCGGAGCTGCGGAAGCTCCACACGTAGCCGGGCTCGCCGGTCCAGCGGGTGGCGCCGGGGAGCAAAAGGTCGAGTTCGACGCCGCCGGGGAGGCGGAAGGTCTCGTTGTAGAAGGGGCGTCCGTCGGCCTCGGTGGCGAAGCGGAGGGCGCCGAATTCGGCGGGGGGGCGCTCGGTGAGGACGAAGCCACCTCGCCCGAAGACGATGAACTGGTCGCGGCGGAAGGCGTAGGCCCGCTTCTTCGCCTTGAGGGCGGCGGACTTGAGGTCGGTGGCGGCGCGGTTGAGGGATTCCTCGGTATCGCCGTCTTCGAACCGCAGGACGAGCACGCCCGTGAACAGGGCGATGATCGCGAGGACGATGAGCAGCTCGAAAAGGGTGAAGGCCCGGCGTGTGCCGCGTTCACCAGTTTCCGATGTCGTCCTCGGTGCCATCCTGGCCGTCGGGACCCATGGAGTAGACATCGTAGGTCTCGGGGTTGTGGCGCCCGGGGCGTCGGTATTGATAGGGGTTGCCCCAAGGGTCCATCAAGGCCTGCTCGCGCAGCAGGGTGCTGTAGCTGCGGGGCTGGGGGCCGTCGACGGGTTTGGTGACGAGGGCCTTGAGGCCCTGCTCGGTGGTGGGGTAGAGGCCGCCCTTGGTCTTGTAGCGGATGAGGCTGGCCTCAAGGGTCTTGATGTCGCCGCGGGCCTTGCCGACCTCGGCGTCGCCGAGCACGTTGACCATCATGTAGGTGCCCATGCCGACGAGCAGGGCGATGATGCCTAGGACGAGGAGCATCTCCATAAGGGTGAAACCCTTTGCGCGCAGCGTTGCGGGAGTCTTCATGCGCTTAGCGTACCGGTCTTCACCGATTGCGCAAGACGGAAATGGTTTCGTAGATGACCGAGATCATCATGTAGGCCATGAGACCGACGACGACCGACATGACGAGGATGATGGCGGGTTGGATGATGGAGGCGATGCGGTCGATGGCGCGGGCGAACTCGCGGTCGAGCCGGTCGCCGGCCTTGGCCATGGAGGGGGCGAGCTGGCCGGTGTCTTCGCCGATGCGGACCATGTCGACGAGGCCGGACTCGAAGATGCCGGCCTTTTCCATGCAGCGGTTGAGCAGGGCGCCCTCGGAGACCCGGCCCCGCATCTGGGCGATCTGCTCGCGCACGTGGCGGTTGGTGGTGGTGGTCTCGACGAGTTCGAGGGCGCGGACGAGTGGCAGGCCGTTGACGAGGAGGTTGGAGAGGGTCTCGACGAAGGCGACGTTGAAGCGCGTCCTGAGCAGGGTGCCGAGGAGGGGCAGGCCGAGAACGGTCCGGTCCCACCAGCGCTTGGTGTCCTCGCGCCGGAAGAGGAGGAAGACGACGACGACGGCAACGAGAACGACGAGAAGCAGGGCGACCCAGTGGGCCTTGACGAAGTCGCCGGCGCCGAGAAGGAGCTTCGCCACGGGTGGCAGTTCGCCGCCGGTGGACTCGACGAGGCGCCGCAGCTTCGGGATGAGGAAGAAAACGAACATCGCGGAGACGGCGACCCCGGACACGATGAGGAAGGCGGGATAGATCAGGGCGGTGGCGAGCTTGCCCTTGAGGTCGGCGAGGGTATTGAGGTAGCGGACCTGCCGTTTGAGGATGTCGCCGAGGGCGCCGGAGACTTCGCCGGCGGAGACGAGGTTGCAGTAGAGCTCGTTGAAGCTGGGCGAGGAGAATCGCAGGGCGGTGGCGAGCGGGACGCCGTCGCGCACCTTTTCGTAGCAGGAGGCGGCGACGCGTCCGATGGCGGGCGATTCGCTGCGCTTGCCGATGGAGTTGAGGGCGGCGTCGAGCTGGACGCCGGCGGCGAGCAGGTCGCTGAGCTCTTCGGTGAACTGGACGAGCTGCTTGGAGGAGAGCCGGTTTTCGGCGGGGGCCGAGGTCCGTCGCCGCGCGGCGGCTCCGGAGGACGCGGCGGCGCCCTTGGCCGACTTCTCCTTTTTCTTGCCCTTTTCCTCGGTCAGGGAAAGGACGCGGCTGCCCTGTTCGTTGAGCCTCCGGGTGGCGTCGCCCTTGCTCGCGGCCTCAAGGGCGCCTTCGGAGAGGCTGCCGTTTTTTTGCAGGACCTTGTAGCGGAAGGATGCCATCGCGAGGCGGACGTCGGGGGCGGGGCGAGTGGGGATCAGGTCAGCTCGGTGGAGGAGACGACCTCTTCGATGGTGGTGTGGCCCTCGATGACCTTGCGCCAGCCGTAGTCGCGCATGTTGGTGAAGCCTTCGATCATGCCCTGGCGCATCAGGTCCTGCTTCGAAGCGCCGGAGACGATGAGTTCCTGCACCTTGTCGGTGACGCGGAAGAGCTCGTAGACGGCGGTGCGGCCGCGGTAGCCGGTGTGGCCGCAACTGTCGCAGCCGCCGGGGCGGGCGGAGAAGGCGCGGTGGGCCTGGTCGAGCGGGAAGTTGACCGAGCGCAGGAACTCCTCGGAATACTCGCCGTGGACGCGGCACTCGAGGCAGAGGCGGCGCACGAGCCGCTGGGCGATGAAGGCCCGCACCGAGGCGGCGATGAGGAAGGGCTCGACGCCCATGTCGACGAGCCGGGTGATGCCGCCGACGGAGTCGTTGGTGTGGAGGGTGCTGAAGACGAGGTGCCCGGTCAGGGCGGCCTGCACGGCGATCTCGGCGGTCTCGAGGTCGCGGATCTCCCCGACCATGATGACGTTGGGGTCGCCCCGCAGGACGCTGCGCAGCCCGGTGGCGAAGGTGAGGTTGATCTCTGGCTTCACCGCGATCTGCACGGCGCCCTCGAGCCGGTTCTCGACGGGGTCCTCGATGGTGACGATCTTGGTGTCTTCGGAGTTCAGGGCGGAGAGGAAGCAGAAGAGGCTCGTCGACTTGCCGCAGCCGGTGGGGCCGGTGACGAGGACGATGCCGTTGGGCCGGGCGAGGATCTCGTCGACCTGGTGGCGCAGGTCGGGGAACATGTCGAGCCGGTCGATGGTGAACTTCTCCTGCCCGAGGAGGCGCAGCGAGATGCTCTCGCCCTCGATCGCGGGGATGGTGGCGACGCGGGTGTCGATGGGCTGGCCGCCGACCTGGAGGGCGATGCGGCCGTCCTGCGGTTTGCGCTTTTCGGCGATGTCGAGCCCGGCCATGAGCTTGACCCGGGCGATGACGGAGCTCTGCAGGGCGACGATGTTGTCGGGCACGGGGATGCGGCGCAGCACGCCGTCGATGCGGTAGCGCACCCGCAGGTCGTTGCGCATCGGCTCGATGTGGATGTCGGTGGCGCGCTGCTTGAGGGCTTCGTTTAGGATCTGGTTGACGAACTTGACCACGGAGGCCTCTTCGTCCTCGTCGTCGATGACGTTGACGGTCTCCTTGAAGCTGAACTCGTCGCTGTCCCAGTCGCGGTTGGCGAGGAGGTCGTCGAAGATGTCGCCGCCGACGCCGTAGAATTTCTGGAGGCCGCCGAGGACCTTGCGCCGGGGGGCGAGGATCCATTTGATGGGACAGCCGGCGGCGCGGCGCACGAGCTGGCGGTCGATCGAGGAAAAGGGGTCGTAGTGCGCCACCTCGAGCATCGCGGGGCGCAGGGAGCCTTCCGCCAGCTCGGCCCGCAGGAGCAGGGCGCGGTGCTTGATGGCGACCTGGGGCGGGCAGACGGCCTTGAGGACGTCGGCGTTGGCGGTGTCGACGAGGGGCTCTTCCTCCCATTGCAGGTGGAGCATCGAGGCGAGCCGGACGCCGAAGTCGCGCTCGGAGAGCTCGACCTTGTCGAGGATCCAGTCGATGAGCGATCCGCCGCTGAGAAACTGCTCGCGCAGGGCCTCGACATCGACCGAGAGCCGGAGGTCCAAGCCCGCCGCCTCTCCGATGAGGTCGAGGATCCGTTCGAATCCCGTGTCTATGGATGCAGTTCCCGCCATCTGCCGCGGCCTTGACCGAGAGCGGTAGCATAGCGGAAGGAAGGGGTGGCTCAAACCCTTTGTTCACGCAACAGCACCGGCGCTCGACTCTGTCGGATCCGCGGCCTGACCCTGTTGGTTGGGGGGCAACCCTGTTGGATTCGCAAGCCAACCCTGTTCACTCCATCGGGGCTCTTGGCAGCAGATCTTTGCCTTCGGAGGTCACGGCGCGGAAGGAGAAGTTCCATGCGCCGCGGTCCCAGCTCTCGGCCTGGGGTCCGTTGCGCAGGACGACGGAGACGGTGTTTTCCCCCTCGCGCAGCTGGACCGGGACGGTCCGGCCCCGATGGTATTTCTGGGTGCCGAGATCGACGGGCTCGCCGTCGTTGATGCGCACCGTCATGCGGTCGCTCCAGCCGAAGGTGAGCTCGCCGGCTCCGGCGGCGGGCGCGACGAGGATGGCCTGGGCCACCGCGTAGCCTTCGACGGTGGGCGAGTTGTCGTTGCTGGGATCGGGCCGGAAGACGTGGTTGAACTCGACGAAACCGCGGATCGACCGGAAGGGCTGCCACGGCTGCCCGAGGTAGCCATCCGGCGCTCCGGCGTGCTGTGGCGCTGGCGGCGCGATTTCCGCCTCCAGTCCGAAGGGACCCGCCAGCGACCACGAGCCGGTGTCCAGCAGCTCGAGGTCGAATTCGCCCCGCGCGATCTCCGAGCCAGGGAGGCGCCGCTCTTCCGGCGGCATCTCGAAGAAAGGCCGCACCGGCGAGGCTGCATACCAGTAGACCATCGAGGAGATGTCGTGCGAGCGCGCCCCGAAGCGCATGTGGACCGATTTCTCGAAGTCGATGCGCTCGTTGACGAAGAAGCGGTAGCCGACCAGCTTCTGCCGCATGCCTTCGTCGTCTTGCTGGACGTAGAAGGGCATGTCGGAGTAGAGCGAACTCTGCGGGAGGTAGTCGCCGCCCGAGTAGGAGGTGCCAAAGGAGTCCTCGCCTCCGATCCCGCGGAGGTAGGCGGGATGTTCGCCGTCGCCGTCGATATAGATGCTGTCGGCGCCGGCATGGCTCCAGCGCATTTGCTCGCGGCTGACCAGCATGTCGACCGCGTAGACGAAGCCGACGAGCCGCCCCGGCCCGTCGGCGTCGAGGACGATGTAGTCGTCGGTGTAGTCGCGAACCGGCGACTCGCGCCGCCAGCGGGCCGAGAAGCGCATCGGCTCCTCCATCTCCTGGCCGGGGTATTCGTGCCAGTCGATCAGGTAGTAGAGGCTGGTGTTGCGCTCGCCGCCGACGACCTCGACCCGCGCGGAACTGGCGTAGGGCATGGGGAAGTAGGCGGTGAAGCCGTTCTTGGGCTTGATCGCGAGAAAGGGGGTGTTCACCGTGTAGGCCTCGCCGTAGGGCGCTTCGCGCCGGGCGTGGTCGTGGGGATAGCGGTCTGCCATGAGATTGTGCATCGCCCCGAAGAAGTCGCCGAGGGGCGCCTCGACGTAGGGAACCGGCTCGCCGTCGAAGTAGACCCGGAGCACCGCGCTGCGCCCGATGTTGCCGCCGGTGATCCAGATGCGGCGGATGCAGCCGGGACCTTCCATCTCGACCAGGGTCGTCGGTCCGGGCCCTTTGAAGGCGAAATATCGGCTCGCCCGGCGCGGTACCGCCCGTTTCGGCAGCTTCAGGCCCCAGTCGAAGGGGTCGAAGGCGGCGGGGGCTGCTGCGGGTTCCTGCGCCGGTGCGGGCGGACCGGGAACGGCGAGGCAGGCGAGGACGGCGGTGGCAAGCAAGGCGACGGGCGGTCCCGCACCTTGTCTTTTCCGTACCGAGGTTCCGTCTGCCATGGCTTGGAGGATTCAGCGGCGCTCGGTCCGGAGACCGGCCTCAGGCGAGCATCTTCGAGACGACCGAGCCCTTGCCGTCGACGAGGGAGACGGCCTGGCCGTTGTGCTCGTAGGAGAGGTGCTCGTGGTCGAGGCCGAAGAGGTGGAGCAGGGTGGCGTGGAAGTCGTGCTGGGTCACGACGTCCTCGACGGCGCGGTGGCCGAACTCGTCGGTGGCGCCGTGGACGTGGCCGCGCTTCATCCCCCCTCCGGCCATCCAGATGGAGAAGCCTTCGGTGTTGTGGTCGCGGCCGGGCTGGCGACCGGCCCCGCGGTCCTGCACCACCGGGAGGCGCCCCATTTCCCCGCCCCATTGGACGAGGGTGGTGTCGAGGAGCCCGCGCCCCTTTAGGTCCTTGACGAGGCCGGCGGCGGGCTTGTCGGCGCGGCCGCAGGCGCGCTCAAGCGAGGAGAAGATGTTCTCGTGCATGTCCCAGCCGTAGTTCCAGATCTGCACGAAGCGCACCCCCCGCTCGACGAGGCGGCGTGCGAGCAGGCAGGCCTCGCCCATGCGCCGGGTCTCGGAATCGTCGAGCCCGTAGAGTTTCTTGGTGGCCTCGCTTTCCTGCGAAAGGTCGAGGGCGTCGGCGGCTTCGGTCTGCATGCGCGCGGCGAGTCCGTAGCTGGCGAGGCGTGCGGCGAGATCGTCCTCGCCCGGCCGCGCCTCGAGGTGGGCGCGGTTGAGCCGGTCGAGCAGGTCGAGCTGGTTTTCCTGCGGGGCTCCGGCGAGATGCTTGGCCGGCTGCAAGTTGGCGATGCGCGGCTCGGTCTCGCGCACCACCGTGCCCTGGTAGAGCGAGGGAAGCTGGCGGCTGTCCCAGAAGGGCGAGCCGGGAGGGTTGTTGCCGAGGACGAGGGCGACGAAGGCGGGCAGATTGCGCGACTCGGCGCCGAGACCGTAGGTGATCCAACTGCCGAGAGTGGGATGGCCCTCGGGACCGCGGCCGGTCGTCATCGCCCGCATCCCCGACACGTGGTTGCGGATGTCGGGCAGGTGCATCGAGCGGACCAGGGTGACCTCGTCGACGATCTCGGCGAAATGGGGCAGCAGCGTGTCGTTGATCTCCATTCCGCATTCGCCGCGGCGGTTGAACTTCCACTTCGTCGGCATCACGATGGACGTGGCCTGGCCGGCGTTGTCGTACTTGATGTCGCTCCCGGGGAACTTTTCCCCGGCGTACTTGTCGAGCATCGGCTTGAAGTCGAACAGGTCGTGGTGGCTCGGCCCGCCGCCGGTGAAGATCGAAATCATGGCCTGCGCCCGGGGCGGGGCGAGGGGGCTTTTCGGCAGCAGATCGTGGTCGGGCTTCTGCAGCGCCGGCATGGCAGGGTCGGTCGCGGCGAGCAGCGCCTCCTGCTTGAGCAGCCAGGTCGCCGCGAGCGAGGAGACGCCGAGCGCGTTGCGCGCGAGGAAATGGCGGCGGCTGCTTCGCGAGAGGTCGGGCTTCGTCTTCATGGCGTCAGGGGGGGCGTGGGGAAAGGTGGGAAAGGTCGAAGGAGGGAGCGTTGCGCCTCCCTACTCGATGTAGAGGAATTGGTTGGTCTGGAACAGCACCTGGCAAAGGCTGGCGAGGGCGAGCCGAGCCGCGTCGTCGCCGTTCGCCTCGAGGAGCTTCGTCTGCGTCTCGAGGAAATAGGCGAGATCGGCGCGCTGCGTTTCGTCCGGCACGGTGCCGAAGGCGGCGGTCCAGGCCTGCTCGACGAGCCCTTCGGTGGCGGACGGATCTCCAAACTCCTCGAGCAGGCGGGAGGCGAGTTCCTCGGAACGCGCGAGGACGAAGCTGCCGTTCATCAGCTCGAGGGCCTGGGTCGCCACCGTCGAACTCACGCGCCGCTCGCAGTTCGGCTCCATGCGGGGGGCGTCGAAGGCCTCCAGCATGGCGACGGGCTGGGTGCGGCGCTGCTGCACGTAGACCGAGCGGCGCAGCTCGGCGCGGTCTTCCGAGACGGAGCCTCCGCCCACCGAGAACAGGCCGCCTTCGTCCGGCGCCACCGGCACGGGCGGTCCGTAGGCTTCGGGATTGAGGCTGCCGCTCACCGCGAGGATGGCGTCGCGGACCGATTCGGCCTCGAGACGGCGCGGGGCCATGCGCCACAGCAGGCGGTTGTCCGAATCCACCGCCAGGGCCGCCGCGTTGGGAGCCGAACTTTGCTTCCAGGTCCGGGAACTCATGACGAGACGGTGGAATTCCTTGAGGCTCCATCCCCGGGCGACGAACTCCGACGCGAGCCAGTCGAGCAGCTCGGGATGGCTCGGGCCGGCGCTGCGCACGCCGAACTCGGCGGGATCGGGGACGAGGCCCCGGCCGAAATGATGCATCCAAAAACGGTTCACGAGCACGCGTCCGACGAGGGGGTGGTCGCCGCCGACGAGATGTCGCGCGTAGGCGAGGCGGCGTCCCGTGGTCGGCAGGCTGTCGTCGTCGAGCGGAAAGTCGATCCCGCCGAGCACGGCAAGGTCGCCGGGAGGCAGCGGGTCGCCGACGGGCGAGGTCGGATCGCCCCGGTGGAAGAGCCGCGTCCCCGGAACGTTCTTGGTGTCCTCGGTCGCGACGCGGATGTATTCGGGCTGGGGCTTCTCGGCTCGCAGCGCGTCCATTTCCTCCTTGAGGGCTTCGTAGCCCTTGCGCAGTTCCTCGCCGTCTTCGTATTTGGAAAGGAAGAGATGGATCCGCGAGCGCTGCACGTTCACTGCCGGATACCTGTCGGCGAGCAGCTCCTTTTGCGCCTCGCTGCGCTCGGCGACGGGCGTCTCGTAGGCCTCGCGGGCGAAGTCTCTTTCCGCCTCCGGGATCTGGGCGAGCTCCCGCTCGAAGACGACGCGCACGACGCGCTCCATCTCCTCGATGTAGCGGGCCTCGACCTCCTTCGCCCGCGCCTCGATCTCGTCGGCGACGGCCTTGTCCTCGGCGGAGATGAGGGCGGCGCGGCGGGCGTTGGGCTGGCGCCAGTTCTCGGGATCGTAGACCGGCTCGAAGACCGCCCGCATCCGGAAGAAGTCCGTCTGGGGCACGGGGTCGAATCGGTGGTCGTGGCATTGCGCGCAGCCCACGGTCACGCCCAGCAGGGAAGAGGCGACGATGTTCACCGTCTCGTTGACGACCATTTCCCTAGCCTCGTCGGGATCGTCGGGCCGGGAGCCGGTGCCGTCGGGCGCTTGGCGCAGATATCCGGTCGCTGTGAGCAGCTCGCGGATCTCGGGGTCGGCGTTGGCCTTGCCCTGGGCGTTGGCGTGCGTCACCCCGGCGAGTTCGTCGCCCGCGATCTGCTCGACGAGAAACCGGTCCCACGGCTTGTCCGCGTTGAAGGCGCGGATGACGTAGTCGCGGTAGCCCCACGAGTCGGGCCGGAGATCGTCCCGGTCGTTGTAGCCCTCGCTGTCGGCGTAGCCGGCCACGTCGAGCCAGTGGCGGCCCCAGCGCTCGCCGTAGTGCGGCGACTCGAGCAGCCGGTCGAGGACCCGATCCCACGCGTCGGGCGAGCTGTCCTCGACGAAGGCGTGTACCTCTTCCGGCGTCGGGGGCAGGCCCGTCAGGGTGAGGGCGGCCCGGCGCAGCAGGGTGGGGCGGTCGGCTTCGGGCGAGAAGTCGAGTCCGCTGGCGGAAAGCGCCGTCCCCACAAAGGCGTCGATCGGGTGGGTGTCGTCGCCTTGGTCCGCAGGTGGCTCCGGGCGGCGGACCGGTTGGAAGGCCCAGTGGGCCCGCTCGCCGGGGAAGATGTGGAACTCTCCCGGCGCGGGCAGAGGATCGGGTTCCGCTTCGACGACGAGGGCCCCGCCTTCGATCCAGCGGCCCACCGTCTCGATTTCCTCGGCGGAGAGGCGCTTTTCCTCGTCGGGAGGCATCTCGCCATCGACGAGCACTTGGTAGAGCCGACTGGCCCCACGGTCGCCTTCGGCGAGCACGCTGCCCGAGTCCCCGCCCTTGCGGATGAGCGAAGCAAAGCGGAGATCGAGACCGCCGCGCAGCTTTTCCTCTTCGCCGTGGCAGTGGAAGCAATGAGTCTTGAGAATGGGCAGCACCTCGTGATCGAACGAGACCGTCCCCGCGCCCTCGTCGGCATGGAGCGAGGGGGAGGCAGCCAGTAGCATCCCGGCCAGGACCGTTGGGAAAACTGTCGGAGAAAGGTTCATCGAATCGGCGGGTGGCGGAAGGGAAGGGAGGCTGCCGCATCGGGCAGAAGGTTCAAAAATCCGCTCAGTTCTAAGATAGTTCTGGTCTCCCGTTTGCTCAAAACGCGCCTTTGGCGGATTCACGCAGTTCGAAGCATCTCGCATTGAAGAATCTCATGGTAAAGGCGGAATCTCGGCGCTGAATAATGGCAGATCGAACCTTTTTTGAGGGAAGATTTGTAAATTCCATAAAATTCTGTAAATTTAGGGTATTGATGGAGCCGCATTCCCATCACGACCTTCGAATGACAGCGATTCAGCAGTCGAAACCGACGCTGACGGCATTCGCGTCGAAAGTCATGCAGGCCGAGGAGCGCCGAGCGACTCTCTCGAACCAGAAGCTGATCTCCTTTTTGATCATTTTCATGGTGCCAACCTTTTCGGTTCTCGACTATTTCGTCTATCCCGAGCATTTCGCCCGCTTTCTGCTGCTTCGGATTCTCTGCACGGCGTCGGCCCTGGGGCTCTTCCTGCTCATCCGTTCGAAGCTGGGCAAGCGGTGCTACCGCACCTTCACCGTGGTGCTGCCCCTTATTCCCGCCTTTTTCATCTCCCTGATGATCTACTATTCGTGGGATCCGGGCACTCCCTATTACGCCGGGCTCACCCTCGTCATCGTGGCGATCGGCTTCGTCTTCCATTGGACCTTCCGCGAGGCCCTCATCGCCGTGGGCATGGTCGGGCTGATGTATCTGACCGCCTCGGTCCCCGCTGTCTTCGGCGGCATGGACGTGCGCACCTCGGCCAATTTCGTGAACAACTGCATCTTTCTGGCGGCCCAGGGCATCGTCATCGTGCTCGGCTGCCTGGCCCACCAGAGGTTGCGGATCAGCGAGTTCGCCGCGCGGGACCGGCTGCGGCGGCAGCGATCCGTGCTGAGGCAGCAGCGCAGCCAACTGCAGAAGGCCCTTCGTGACCTCAAGGAGACGGAGCGGCAGCTCATCCAGTCCGAAAAAATGGCGTCTCTCGGCCAGCTCTGCGCCGGGGTCATCCACGAGATCGGGAATCCGCTCAACTACTCCAACCAAGCCCTCTACCTTCTACGAAAGCAGCTCAAGGGGCACGAACTCGGGCCGCTCGTCCCCGACGCCATCGACGACATCCAGGACAGCATCGAGCGGATGAAGGTCATCGTGAGCGAGCTCCGGGAGTTTTCCCACAAATCGGGCGAGGCGACCGCGCCCTTCGAGCCGATGGATGCGGTGCAGGTCGCCCTGCGCATGCTCGGCAAGGAGCTCGAGCTGGCGGGCATTGAGTTGTCGATCGACTTCGCGCCGGGACTGCGCGTCAGCGGGGTCAAGAACCAGATCGCCCAGGTGATGATCAACCTGATCCAGAACTCCATTCAGTCCATGGATCCGGACAAGCCCGAAAAGCGCATCGAAATCACGGGGCGGCGGGTCGGCGGGATGGTCCAGCTGTCCGTGCGCGACAACGGGCGCGGCATCGAACCCGACGCCCTGCAGCGCATTTTCGACCCTTTCTACACCACCAAGGAGGTCGGACAGGGCACCGGGCTCGGGCTGAGCATCTGCTTCCGGATCGTCGAAGCGCACGGCGGAACCCTGCGTGCCGAATCCGTGCCCGGGGAATCCACCGTCTTCGTCGCGTCGCTTCCGCGGCTCGATCGGGAAGCCGACGAAACTGGCCCGCCTGTCGCCGACGACCTCGTCCAGAAAGCGCTGGACCCATCCCCTGCGCCCGAGGG
>SLGN01000223.1 GCA_007123695.1 Verrucomicrobiales bacterium | reverse complement strand
TCGAAAAGGTAGGGTGGAAGATCGACCTTGCCAGGGTCTGTCTTGATGAGGTGGATGGGACCGCCGACCCAACCCTCTTGCCTCGCCGACCGAACCCTGTTTGGTGATGCGTCGATCCCGACGAGGTTGAGCCGGGTCCTCTCGGCAAGGGCGGCGAGGCGGTCCGGCCGACCCAGACCGAGTGCGACGCCATAGCCGTGTTGGGGAAGGAACTCCGGCCCGGGCAGGTCGGATGCCTCGGACGCGCCCGACTTGGGCCGGGGCAGGCCATGATGCCTCGCGCCCCCGGTCTGCGGCGCATCGCCGAAGCAGTGCAGAAGACCCTCTTCGGTGACGACGAAGAGCTTGCCGTCGGCGGCGGCCATCGCGGCGACCCTGCCCTCGACCCCGGCGGGCGGGTCTTCGAAGCGCCACTCGCGCTCCCCCGTCCGGATCGTTGAGCGCACGCCCTCGAGCCCCTCCTGCCGCATCTTGTCCTCGTGCCGGCCGGCGTTGACCTCGGCGTCGAAGAGCAGTCCGCGGCGTTTGAGACGTTCCTCCTCCTGCTGCGCCGGGGTCGAGGCGAACCAGCCGCCGGGGAGGCGGCCGGGGGCGGGCAGCTTGAACTCCTTGAGCTCGCCGGTGGCGAGGTCGAAGCGTGCCGGATAGGCCTGGCTGCTCGGCACGACGAGATCCTCGCCATCGACGAGCAGATAGCCCTGCGGGGCGAGGCCGCCGAAGGATTCGGCCTCGTGGGGGTGGATGCCGTAGACGTAGGCGGCGCGGTCGTTGCGCCAGATCGTCTCGCCGTTGGCGGGATCGACGCAAAAGACGAAGGTGCCCTCGAGCGGCCAGACGCCGGCGGCGAAATAGAGGCGGCCCCCGTGGAGGACGGGTCCGCCGCGCACGGGCCAGACCGAGATGAGCCGACCGTTGCCGAGGACACGGCGCTCCGAGGGCACCGCGCGGATCTTCCAGACGAGGGAGCCGTCGGAGGCCTTCACGCAACGAACGCAGCCGTCGTCCGACCCGAAGACGATCCGGTCGTCGTAGGCGACGGGGGCAAAACGCACGGGGCCGTCGGCAAAGGTCTTCCAGAGTTCGGCGCCGGTGTCGGTATCGTAGGCGGCGAGGCTGTCGTCGGCATTGGAGGCGAGAAAGAGCCGCTTGCCGAGCACGACCGGCTCCGGTGCCGCGTCGAAACGGAGACGTGCATCTACATAGGCCGGAGCAGGGGAGGGAAGCTGGCGCGTCCAGCGCAGAACGGGCCGCTCGGGCAGGGTGTCGGCCACCGCTGCGGTGCGTCCGGCGTCGGCACGCCACATCGGCCAGTCGGCGGCGGTGACGAGGGAGGCGGCGAGGGGAGCCGCGGCGGCGATCGCTCGAATACAGGACTTCATTCAAAAAACTCTAGCGGAAACCGTGCTGGAGAAAATCTCGGATCAGAGCGGATAGACGCGATGGGACATCCGCGTCACCTCCGAGACGCCTGCGACTCCAGGTGCCTTTCCCGCCGGGTTGGCGGACTTGCCCAGAAAATCTTTGACTGGCCGACCTGATTTGAACCATCATAGCATACGTTCGTCTCGAGCCCGCTCTACATCCCCCGACACCACTTCGACCACACGCCTTCGGCGGGGACGGAGCCGAAGCAATGAGGACAGACCTGGCCGTCAGATAGAATCCAGTCCACCCATCCGTTCCCATGGTCCGACCACTCTCCTTCTGCGCCGCGGTGTTCAGCCGTCTTTTCCTCGTTTTGCTTGTTGCGGCGGGGTTTCAGCCTCGTTTCGCGGAGTCTTCCGAGGATGGCAGCCTGAAGGCCTTGGACGCTCAAACCATAAAAAATAACCGGATATTAGAATGCATCGGATTCTTCTACCAATTCATCGACCGGGGACCCGGAAGTTGGACCGACGCGAAATAGTTGCGATGGAAGCGGCATTCTGCCACGCCGAGCGAAGCCTGCGAAGCAGCTCCGCCGCAGCGCTTTCGGAGAGGAAAAGGGCGTAGAAGGCGACCATTTGAAGGCTGAAGACCCACACCGCCTTCATCAGCAGAGCGATGCCAAGATGGAAGGACAAGCCGAAGAGAATCGCGTAGGGGCGGGTGCGCCGCCACGCGAACCAGAGCGGCGCGCCCACCTCGAAAAGCAGCACGGAATACTGCAGGACCGTCCATGCGCCGGCGGGCAAGTTCCGGAGCATGAAGGCTGCGGCCTCGGTCGTGTAGTAGCTTTGCGCGTGCGTCCAGAGCACGTCGGGATGCTCGAGCCAGTTGCCGCTCTTCACCTTCGTCAGACCGGTCGCGAAGTAGAGGGTCATCAGCATCGCCTGGAACGCACGAAGTGCGGTCACGGTGCCGCGGCCCGGCGCCGCTGCGCAATCCGGCGCCAGTGCCAGAAGGACGAAGCCCGCGACATAGATCTTGTTCAGCGCGAAGGCCGATGCGGAATCGACTCCCTCGGCGTAGATCGCGGCGAGCGCCAATGCGGCAAAGGCGAAATGGCGATGCTGCGGACGGTGGGCGACCACTAGCCCGGCAGCGAGCAGAAACGCGACAAAAAGCGGAACAGCCCAGACGGGCAGCAGAGGGAATGGCGCCAAGGCACCGGCCCGCTGCAGGCCCGCGGCAAGATGAAAGCCCTCGCCCGTGAGCCACTCGAGCGGACTCAGCAGGTTCCTGGCCATGAAGACAAGAAACGCGGCAGTGAAGGCCAGTTCGAAGAGCCGGAAGCGTGTCGAAGGCTCGTCGCCACCAATGCCGCTCTCCGACCGCAATCCCGCCCTCGCCATCGAACTCTCCTTCATCGTGTCGGGGGGGCTTGAGAAGTCCATTCACGATCGGAGATGACCGCGATTTCGCGAACCCAGGTCCGCGGCACGGTCTCCAGCGGGGGACGCACCCACCGACCGGGGGGATCGCAGAGCAGCCTGCTCCCGGTCGGTGCGGAGACGCGGAGGTAGCGCAGTTCCCGCAGCGCGGGACTTTCCGGAAAGCGGCGGGCGTGGGCGGCGGCGAGATGGCGAGCCAGGTCGCGGCGGATCCTCGGACCGGTCGCGGGCCTGCCGGCGTCGTCGAGGATCCGGTCGAGGCGGGTGAGGTAGCCGAAGTTCTCCATGTTCGAATAGTCCGAAAGGCGCAGACCGACCCAGCGACCCGCCCCGCCGGTGAAGCGCCCCTGCAGTTCGAACCACGACCACGCCTCGACCCGCCGGGTGAAAAGATGCGTTACGTCCGCATAGTGCCGGAAACCGGGCGGTAGGAACCGCTTCGCGTCGAAGGCCGAAAGGAGGACGGACGCAATCCACGCGGCCGACAGCGAGAGAAAGAGCCGGTTGCGCCAGACCGTTGAGCGAGTTGTCTTCATCGAGAAATCGTGGGACTGGGTATCGACGGACGTCGGCGCCGCAACCGCCGCATGGGCATTCCGCCCGCGAGCCTCGGATGAAACTCCGGAGCCCGGCGGAGGACCAACGCGGAGGAATTCCGTGAATCCTTGACAACTGGCGTTTCCATGAAATTTCAATTCTCAAACGCCCATCGGCTGGAAGCCGACAGTGCAGCGGGCATCACGGCATCACGGCATCACGGCATCGTCTTGCGCGTCGGCGGGTCGCCCGACCAGAACTCGAGGGTCTTCGTCTCGCCGTCGGGGGTGCGGAGGGTGACGCGGTGGGCGCCGCTGGTCGTCGTGACCCGGTAGGAAAGGCCGAGCTGGCGCTGGCCGTCGAGCGCGCCGGCGAGGGAGCGTCCGCTTTCCCTCCCGACCCGCAGCGAGCCGCCGTCTTCGGCGTTGAGGGCGACGCGGGTTCCGGGCGCGGAGCGGGAGAAAGCGAGCCGGATCTCGACGGTCTCGCCCGGCGCGACGGGCACCCGGGGGAACTCGCCGCCCTGGTTGACGTTCAGAGCCAGATCCTTGCCGAGGCTGCCGACCCGCACGTAGGCGGAGACCGGCTCGCCCGCGTAGGCGGGCCGGCCGAGCGGGTAGGCGACGGTTTCGAAGGAGGGCAGCTCGCCGGGCCGGATCGGGGCCGGAGGGCGCGGCGGCGCGACCGGAGCGCGCGACGAGGCGCCGGAGCGCGGGCCTGAGGGACGGCCGGAGGAGCGGTCGGATCCGCCGAGGAAGGTGATGGCCCCGTCGGAGCGCTGCGAGGAGCGGTCGGACGCGGGGGAGACGGGACGGGCGCGGGAGGACGCGGAGGGTTCGCCGCCGCGGGAGGCGGCACCGCGGCCGGGGACGAGCAGCCAGGCGAGGACGGCGCCGCCGAGGACGAGGGCCGAGAGGGCGAGGAGGATGGTGCGGGGGCGGGGCATGAAAAAATAAACTTCATCTACGCCTCGGAGGATTGAGCCGGGGCGATCCCCTCAGCAAAACGCCGATAGCATACTCCGAAGGCGCAAAAAATGGTTAAATTTAAATCTTGATGCTTGGAAGGACTATCTCCAAACCCAGGTTGAGTTCTCTCAACGCAGCCAACTCCTCCACCCCCAAATAGGTGCCGTCCCAATCTGCAGGGAATTTTAGCTGAAGATACCCACCGAAATCTCCGAAAAATTTCGCCACTGAACTTTTATTCTCCGCGAACAATCGATCAATCTCCGAGAATACGTTCTTCGGAAAAGAGTCAGAACTGAACTTCCATTCGTAAACCCACCCATTGTCAGTGTAGGTGGTTATTTGGCTTGTTCGTAAATCGCCAACAACCCAGGAATGCGAAGGCTCAATGCCCAGTATATCGGTAGCATCCGATGGATTGATAGCTGCCTCGATAAATAGAATCTTTGCTCGACAGTTCATCCTACGGATAGATTTGTTCACCGGGCCCCCTTCCGTTTTTCGGCTTCACAGTGTATGTGGGATTGTTTCTTGGTCCAGTTCGAAAAATATCAAAGAATTTCGCCGGGCGTCCGCCGTGATCCTCTTTCATTGACTCGACGTCAGGATACCCTAATTTTTTTGCCAATTCTTTAGCTTCCTCGTTGGAGACTTTTTTCTGTTGTCCTTTTGACTCACTCTCTTCATCTTCATCGTCACCCTCTTCCTCATCCTCCTCGCACGCGGCTAGAATGACGGCTATCGCCGCGGCTGAATACCCGAAATCACGCAAGCCTTCTACCCATTCGCGTCAACCTAAGCCGAGAGCCCTTGTCGTGACTGGGGATTTCCGCTTTCTTTTGTCGCGTTCAAGGTGCTGCATGAACGGTGCGAATGTCAGGATGTCCTCCCATCGCTTGG
>SLGN01000139.1 GCA_007123695.1 Verrucomicrobiales bacterium | reverse complement strand
GCAACAGCTTCGCCCAGATCGGCCACGGCGGCATGCAGCACAGCGGCGTGATCGGGGGGAATGGCTCGAGCGACATCCGCATCTCGCTGCAGGGCGGGGTCAGTTTGCTGGGCGGATCGGCCGCCGATGCCTACGCCATGATCGGCCACGGAGGGCGTTTGAGCGTGGGCGACCTCGCGGGCGCCGTTTCGGTCGTCGCGACGCAGGGCGGCGTTTCGCTTCTCGGCGGCGCCACCGACCGCACCTACGCCCAAATCGGACACGGGGGGCATTCCGCGAATCTCAATGGTCCTCTCGGAGGAACCTCGGCTGGCTCCTCGGTCCGGGTCGAGGCAGGCGGCGACGTCTCCGTCCGGGCGACCCTCGCAGGCAGTCCGACCGACAACGCGGCGCCCCAGGCCTACGCCCGCATCGGGCACGGCGGGCAATCGACGTCCGGCGACCTCCGCGGCGACGTCTCGGTCGTTTCGCTCGGCGGCGTCGATGTCCTCGCCGGGGCCAGCAACCAGGCCGACGCCGCCATCGGGCACGGTGGCCTGCAAAGCGACGGAGCCCACAGCGGCGAGATCGGCGTGCTCGCGAACGGCGACATCCGCGTCTTCGGCGGGGACCGCGACCGCTCCTTCGCCCAGATCGGCCACGGAGGCCACCAAGAGAACGGCGGCAACAACTTCGGGAGCCTCACTGTGCGAAGCGCGGGTGGAGGCGTGGCCGTGCTCGGCGGCAGCGCCGAAGACGCCAACGCAATGATCGGGCATGGAGGACGGCTCGCCCACGGCGACCACTCGGGCCTCGTGAGGGTGGCGGGCGCGACCGGGGTCACCGCCGAAGGCGGCACCGGCGAGCGGACCTTCGCCCTCGTCGGTCACGGAGGCCACGGCAGCAACGGCGACTTCTCCGGTGACATCTTTCTCAACCTCGATCCCATCAATCTCCTGCCGGAGGGAGGTGGCGCTCTGGTGCTCCGCGGCGGCAACGGGGCAGGCGGCGCCTTCGCCCGCGTCGGCCATGGCAGCTTCGGCGGCGTCGGCAGGGCTTCCGGAAACCTCGCCGGCTGGTTCGACGGGCCCAGCGAGCTGACCGGCAGCGGCACTGCCGACGCCTACGCCCAGTTCGGCCATGGCGGCGGCCATGCGGGCAGCTTGGGGCTCGGCGGCGAGATCCTCGCCCTTTACTCCGCCGACGGACTCGTCCTCGAGGGCGGCGGCGACCGCAGCTACGCACGCGTCGGGCACGGCGGGGACGCGTCCTCGGGCGCGATCGACGGCGAGATTTTCGTGAACGTCGATCCTTTCAGCGGAGCGCCGCTCGGCGGGGGCGGCGAGGTCTCCCTGCGCGGGGGCGTGGGCAGCGCCGCCATGGCCCAGATCGGGCACGGCAACGAGGGCGTCGCCGGGAGCGTCGCGGGTGCGATCTCCTTGGCGGCAGCTTCCCTCGGGATTTTCGGAGGTGCCGCAGGCTCGGTCGGCTCCGGTGCCCAAATCGGCCACGGCGGCCGCAACGGCAGCGCGACGGTCGTCGGCGCGATTGATGTCGCTTTGCTCGACGGCGACGCCATCCTCCAAGGCGGGGCGGGCCTCTTCGCGACGGCGCAGGTCGGCCATGGCGGGCAGGGCTACGTAGGCTTGGTGGCGGACGAGACCATCTCGCTCTCGGGGGGCGGCGCGCTCGCGCTTCGCGGCGGGGATGGCATCCAAGCCGCCGTCTTTGTCGGCCATGGAGGTCCCTTCTCCGGCGGCGCTGCCTTCGGCGGCGACATTGGCGTCGATTTCGGCGGCGACATCGAACTGGTCGGCGGTTCCGCTCTCTCCTACGTCCAGATCGGGCACGGTGGTGCCTCCGGCTCCGCCGCTCTCTCCGGCGCGATCGCCGTCGCCGCCGGTCGCGACCTCTTGCTTGCCGGGGGCTCGCCGACGGGCGGCGCGTACGCCCAGATCGGTCACGGCGACGATCTCCGCGGACCCTTCGCAGGCGTCGGCGGCAGCGGGAGCCGCAGTGGAGACATCGAAGTGTCGGTCGGTCGCGACTTGACCCTTTCCGCAGCGCTGATCGGTCACGTCAACGCCGATTCCTTCGCGACTGCCAGCGGACGGACCCTCGTCGGCGCAAGCCGGGCAAATCCGGCGGATGCAGACGGAGGATCTCTGATCGCCGATGCCGCGAGCCAGTTTGCGGGGGACGAAGTGCGTTTCTACCTGCCGCAGAGAGCGAACAACCGAATCGACGCGGGAGCGCGAATCAACGGGGTCGCCTTTGACGGAGGTCTCTCCGATCCCTCCCCCATGCAACGGACCGACGAATTCGCGAACTTCATCCTCGGAGAAACGGGGCTTGTCCAGGTGGGCCAGCACGACAACGGCCTCGGCTCGGGCCCGTCGCCGGTGGTTCCCGGCGCCTTTGCCTTTTATTTCGATCTCATTGTGCAGGGAGCGGCGCCTCCGGCCCCGACGATTCCTCCCGGTTCCGCGCCCTCTCCGGCCCCGGCTCCGGCTCCCGCCGACCCGGTTTTCGTTCCGGAGTTCTTCCTTATCGACGATGTCATCTTCAACGAATGGCTCCGTCGAGTGGGGCGGCGCTACAGCGGTCCGGGCGAAACCGCCATCTTCTACGAAGGCTTCCCCCACTACGGGCCGAATGGAGAAGTCCTCCCGCGGGTCAGGACCGCGCAGCGTTTCGGGGGCGCGAGCCGGTCCGACCGGGAATCAAGGTAGGCCGAGGAAGGCGGCGTGCTGGACTCTCGATGACGAATCGCTGGGAGCCTCCGACAGTCTTCCCGCACAACCTCCTTACGGAACGAAGGCCATCTCAGGCGAGTTCACCAGCGCCCACACCGCGTCCTCCATGCGCTCGCGCCAGTCGGACTTGACCCATTCGGTGGGGGGCGGGCCCTGGTGGGCGCGGGACTCAATCTCGGCGGAGATCTCGTTGGCCTCGACGCTGAGGTGGTTGGTCCAACTGACCTCGCGGACCTCGGGGATGTAGGCGAGCTTGCGGAAGTCGGGCTTGGCGGTGGTGAGGCGGTCGGCGAAGCCGGGCCCGATCAGCTCGAGGAAGGCGGTGTTCTCCGCGGCGGTCGGCTCGCGGGTGAGGTAGCGCAGGAAGAGATCGTCGATCAGCGCCTCGGGGCTCTCCGTAGAGATCGCGAGGGAGGTCAGCTCGCTGTAGTCGCTAAGCCGAGTCGTCCACACGCCGAGGAGGCCGTTGGCGAGCATCCCGGGCTGGATCACGTTGGGCTCGTTGAGCCGTTCGGAAATAGGTTCGGCCCGCTCGTCGCGCCAGCCGTTGGCGGTCATCACAGCGAGGATGGAGTCGGCGTTGGGCAGGGTGAGGCTGGGCCGGTCGCGGTCGCTCGCGGTCGAGATCATCTGCCAGGCTCGGTCGGGGAAGCCGAGGTTCAGGAAATTCTTCGCCGGATAGACTCCCTCGATATCGAAGGTGAGCTCTTCGCTGTAGTTCGGCACGCCGGAGGCGGCGAGCATCGAGTCGACGAGCTGTTCGGCGCTGAAACGCCGGCGCAGCGGGGCCGCGAAGAAGCGCTCGTCGGGCGTGGCGGAGCGGTCGAAGCGCGCCTCGCGTCGGAAGGCCTCGGTGTTCAGAATGATGCGCGAGAGCTGGCGCAGGTCGTAGCCGGAGCTGACGAACTCGCGGGCGAGCCACTCGAGCAGTTCGGGGTGGCTTGCGGCGTTGCCTTCCCAGTCGTCGACGGGCTCGACGAAGCCTTCGCCGAAGTACCGCTTCCAGACGCGGTTGACGATGACTTTGGCGAAGCGCTCGTTTTCCGGCCGCACGATCTCCCAGGCGACGTCGACCGTTTCCCCGGCGGCCTCGGCCTTGACCATACCGGGGAAGGGCCAGACCGGCGCGACGGCGGTGCCGGGCTGCAGGGTGACCTTGACGATGGAGTCGGCCTTGCCCTCGCGCTGGAAGAACTCGGGCGGCACCGTGGAGGTCTTCGGCAGGGTGATCGACTTGCCTTCGAGCAGGGCGGCGAGGGAGAAGAGGTCCTCCTGCGTGGTGGAATGGTAGGGTGAGTCGTGGCAGCGGGCGCACTTCATCTCGACGCCGAGGAAGGCGGCCCCGACGATGTGGGCCTTGGCGGCCATGGGCACGTCGTTCTCGGCGGCACGGGAGAAGCCGCCGGCCCCGCCGCCGTGGATGCTGCCCTGGAAGCCGACGAGCTCGGCGACGAACTGGTCCATGGGCTTGCCGTCGAGGAGGGACTCGTGCAGCCAGTAGCGGAAGGGGCCGGAGTTGTTGAGGACGGGCTTGATGAGCCGTGGGTTTTCGGCGAGGACGTCCTGCCAATAGCTGACCCAGTGGTCGGCGTGGCGTGGGTCGGCGAGCAAGGCGTCGATGGTGGTGGCGACGCGGCTTTCCACGGGCAAGTCGAGGAAGGCGCGGGATTCCTCGGGTGAGGGCAGGACGCCGACGGTGTTGAGGTAGAGGCGGCGGAGGAAGGCGAGGGGTTCGGCCTCTTCGGGCACGGCGACGAGGGCGGTGCGCGAGACCCAGGGAGCCCCGTCGGCGATCCAGCGGCGGGTCATCTCGACTTGCTCGGGGGTGAATCCGTGTCCCTTGGGCGGCATCACCTCGTCCTTGTCGTCGGTGGTGAGACGATAGATCAGCTCGCTCTCGTCGGGATTTCCGGGGACGACGGCGGCGAGCCCCGATTCGCCTGCGGAGAGGGCGGCCTTGCGGCTGTCGAGCTTGAGGCCGCCCTGGGCCTTCTCGCCGTGGCAGCGGTAGCAGGCGGATTCGAGCAAGGCGACGACTTCGGCATGCTCGGGATTTTGCTCGCCGGAGTTCTGCTCGGCCTCGCCCCGGACGCGGTCGATCTTGGCGAGGAGGAAGGCGTCGACGATCCGCGAGGGGGATTGGCCCTCGGCTCCGGCGGGCAGGGGGACGGGCGCGAGGGTGGCGAGGTAGGCGCGGGCACGCTCGTGGCGGGCCTCGATCTCGGGCGCGAGCTGGGCGAGGGCGGCACGTCGGCGCCGGGTGTCGAGCTCGGCGAAGTAGGTCTTCTGCTCGCGGTTGGGCGCGGCGAAGGATTCGGTGGTGAAGGGCGTCGGCTCGGCTGCCCCGGCGGCGAGGAGCTGCCAGGCGCTGGTCTCGGCGGGCTGGAGGGCGACGAGGAACTCGTTCACGCTGAGCCGCCGGCTCGCGTTGCCGACGATGGCCTCGGCGACGACGAGGCGCGATCCGCCGCCCTCGATTTCGACG